>NZ_LUAZ01000018.1:0-84135 GCF_001647255.1 Cellulosimicrobium sp. I38E | reverse complement strand
CGCGCCCCCCGCCCCCCTCCCGCGCCGAACACGACATGAGGGTCGTTCTGGGCGGCTTAGCGACGCTCATGTCGTGCTCGACGGCGAGTGAGGTCGTGGTCGGAGGGCTGGCTTGAGGCGGCAGGCGGCGGGCGGCCGACGTCGGCGCCCGGGTCAGGCGGGCGCGTCGCCGTAGACCGGGCGCGCGAACGCGAGGACGATCCCCACCCCGCCGCGCTGCGCGAGGCGGGCGCGGTCCTCGGGGTGGTCCAGCAGGTGCCGCAGGACGCGGGCGACCGCCTCGGCGTCCGCGACGTCGACCGTGTCCGGGTCCGGCCCGTTCGCCGGGCGGACCTGGAGCAGGTCCTCGCCCTCGGCGTGCCGGGCCCGCGCGCCGTCGCGCAGCTCGACCCGCAGAGCCGGGCGTCGCTCGCCCTCCAGCACCCGCACCCCCGCGACGTCGTCCCACCGCACGACGACGCGTGCCGGCTCCGGCCCCACGGGCAGCTCGATCTCGTGCGGGCGCAGGACGACCGACTGCTTCGACGGCCCGCGCACGTACATCACCAGCCCGGTGCCGAAGCCGAGGACCATGAAGCAGGAGACCGCCGCCGCGACCCCCTCCTCCTGGAGCAGCAGCCAGACGACGAACCACACCGACCCGCCGAACAGCACGACCAGGATGAGCAGGACGGCCAGGTAGTCGGCGACGGGCGTCAGGCGCTCGCGGCCGCGAACCCCGCCGCGCACCGCGGTCCACACCATGCTCGGCCGATGCGGGGGACGGGGCGGACGGCTGCTCACGGGGACAGTCTGCCGGGCCCCCGGGCCGGTGCCGAACACGACATCGATGTCGTTCTCGGGCTCGGAACGACACGGATGTCGTGCTCGACGGCGGGCGGCGTCGTGGTCGACGGCGCGGCAGGGGTGGGCCCGACGACGCGCGCCCGGCCGACTGGGTGCGCCGCCGACGCCGGGCGTCCGGTCGGTCAGGACGCGCCGAGCAGCATCCGCTTCGCCGCGGCGAACTCGTCGTCGGTCAGGGCACCCGAGGCGTGCAGGCTCGCGAGCTCCGAGAGCGCCGCCGCGATGCCGTGCTGCACGGTGACCTCGGGAGTGCCCCCGCGGCGGGTCGTCCTTGTCGTGGTGGTCGTGGTGGTCGACGACGTCGAGGACGCCGTGCCCGGCGTGGGTGAGCCCCAGACCGGCGCGTCTCCAGGGGTGGTCGGGGTCCCCGTGCTCGCGGAGTCGGCGACCGCGGAATCGGTGACGGACGCATCGGTGACGGTGGCGGACGCGGCGGCCCGTGCGGCATCGTGCAGGGCGCGCGTGCGGTCGCGGCGCGCCTGCACCACGACCCGCTCCCCGGGCAGGCGCCACACGACCACCGGGTCACCGGGCTGCGGGACCTCCGACGGGAGCAGGTTCGTCACCGGCGCGAGGCGCGTGACCGTCGTCGTGAGCGCCCCGTGCCGCACGCGGACCACGCACTGCGCGACCCCGCCCGAGTCCGTGCGGTCGGTGACCGACGCCGTGACGGCCCCTGCCTCGCGGACGGCGGCCTTCCGGTCACGGTGGTACTGGGCGTAGAGCGGGGCGTCGTCGCGCGACCGCCGCAGCGAGCGCGCGTACCCGGCCCAGAGCGGGCCGAGGAACACCCACGGGAAGATCGTCCACACGACGTTCCAGAACCACGGGAAGAAGCCGTCGTGGTCCCACGCGTTGACCGTGACAAGCCAGACGAAGCCGCTGGACAGCAGCACGAGCAGCACGCCGTTGCGGATCTTCCTCCCGACGCTCGACGGCGGGTCCAGGAGGCCGTCGGGCGTGCGCGGCAGGTCGTCGACGGACTCGTCGTTGCCCACCAACCGCAGGATGGCCCTGGGGTCGGCGACCTTGCGCGCGAGAGCGGCGGACGGCGGGAGGGGCGGTTCGTCGTGCCGGGGGTCCGGGAAGGACGCCCCCGTGGTGTGGTCAGACATCATCCCGATCCTACGAGCGACCGCTGTCAGCCTTCCGCCGACCAGGGGGTCGACGATCGTCTGGCGCCGGACAAGCTCGACGACACCCATGGCCGGCGGTCGATGACCGCGTGCTCGGCCTCGAGCACCGTCACGATGCGTGGCAGGGTGGCGGCATGACGACGCTCGCGCAGGTCCGCGCGGCCGCGCTCGCCCTGCCCGAGGTGGCAGAGGACGCGGCCGCCGGGACCGTGTCCTTCGTGGTGCGCGGGCGACGGTTCGCGGCGGTGACGCGGGACGCCGTCGTGCAGCTCCGCCTCGCGGACGACGACGTCGCGCGCGTGCTCGCCGAGCACCTCACCGCGCGCAGGTGGACGCGCGGCGACCATCTGCTCGGCGCGAGCGTGCCGCTCGCCGACCTCGACGGTCAGCAGGCCAACCACTGGGTGCGGCGCGCATGGTTCGCCCGTGCGCCGCAACGGCTCGGGGCTGCTCTCGTCGCCGCGGATTCCGCGGAGCCGGGGTCCGTCGGCGACCTCCCCGCTGCCATCGGCCGCCCGGCGACGCGTGCGCTCGCCGGTGCGGGCATCGTCTCGTTGTCCGACGTCGCGCCGCTCAGTGATCGGGAGCTGCTCGCCCTGCACGGGGTCGGGCCACGTGCCGTACGGATCCTGCGCGAGGTGCTCGCGGCGCGCTGACCGGCCGTGGTGCCTGCGGGAGGGGTCGCGCGTCGCCCTCGGCTGTCCGAGCGCGGGTCTCAGCGAGCGATCGTCACGGTGATGCTTGCCTCGCGGGCTGTCGCGAGCAGCGCGTCGACGCCGAACGCCTGGACCGGGCCGAGCGCTCCGGTGCCGCGGACATCTCCCAGTGCGGCGCGGGCGGCGCCCCACGCGAGGAAGTGCGCAGTGAGGTCGTGGGCGTCGGGTCCGTCGAGCCGGACGCGGCGCAGGACGTCCCCGGACACGCTGCGCGCGACCGCGAGGACGTGGGTGCGTGACGCCGCCCGGGCGGCCGCGTCCGGGCCGCCGCTCGAGCCGGCGCGCGACCGTGCGAACCGGCGCAGCGCGCCGCCCAGCCCGGGGACGCGCAGAGCGCCGGTCGCGATCGCGGTCGCCACGGGCGCGAACCGCACCGCGGGGCTGGTCACGCCCAGCGCGACCTCGACGTCGCGCAGACCAGGCGCGAGAGGCGGCAGCGTGAACGGCTCGGTGCCGCCGGCCGTGATGCCCCGCACGCGGCGCCCCGCGCCGAGGTCGAACGCGACGACGCGAGCCGCGACGCGCTCGGCCCGCAGGTGTCCGTCGCGCCAGGCGTACGAGGGTTCCAGCACGGTCTCGAGCGCGCTCGCGCGGGTCCCGCCGCTCACGCCGCCGCCGGTGGGGAAGTAGCCGATCTCCAGGCGCGCGGCGTCCGCTCCCTCGTCCTGGAGCGCGAGCGCGCCGGCGAGGTTGCCCGGCACCCAGTCGTGGCCGAACGCCGTGAGCAGCGCCGCGCCCGTGCGCCCGGCGCGCGGGCCGAGCTCGTCGAACACGCGCCGGATGAACGCCGGCTCGCCCGTCGAGTCGAGGTAGACGGCGCGCGCGTCGATCGCGGCCTCGACCGCCGGGCCGCCGTGCCGGACGAACGGGCCCACCGTCGAGACGAGCACGTCGCCCGGCTCGATCAGCGCGCGCACGGTCCGCGGGTCGTCGACGTCCGCGACCGCGGTCTCGAGCGGCGGTGGGGCGGGGGAGTCCGACGTCGGACGCCCGGCACCGGGGGTGCCCGTGGGCTCGGCGCGGTGGCGGGGTGCCGCCGACGGTGCGCTCGCGGAAAGGTCGGCGGCGAGCGCGTCCAGGCGGTCCTGGGACCGCCCCGCGAGGACCGGCCGTGCTCCACGCGCCACGAGCTCGTGCGCGACGAGCGTGCCCGTGTAGCCCGTCGCGCCGAGGAGCACGATGCGGCCCGTCGACGTCGGGGAGGTCGGGGCGTCGGTCATGGGGTCGCCTCTCGTCGGAACCAGGGATCTCGCGAGACTACGGAGCGGTGCCGGGGCTCGCGCCTGGGCGGCTCTGTACTGCACATGCCATGGATCAGCTGCGTAGTCTCCTGGCTGCTCTGGACGCTTGCCCGACGACGAGTGGCCAGACGCCCGGCGTCCGGAGGGTCGCTCTACCGGGCTCGTTGGCGTGCTCGGTGTGCCGTCGTGATCGTGACGGAGCTGGTGATCGCCGTCATGGAAGGGAGGTCTCGACGGCGGCGGGCGGGCAACACGTCTGGTGCGCGACGACGGCCAGACGGAGGTCCGCGCGGTGTGTCTCGATTGCGTGCGGCCGAGACAACACGATGGATATCGTCGCCGCCGCCGAGCGGGTCCCAGCCGTCCTCAAGAGGCGCGCTTGCCGTTCGAATGACGGCCCGGAGGTCGTGCAGTGTCTGGAAGCGGGTGAAGTTGTCCTGATTCGCTGAGGTTGCCAGGAGCCAGAACCGATAGGAAATAATCTCAAACTATGATAAATCGGTCAAGGATCCCATTGGGGCTGCAAAGGTTGGCTCAAAGGTCTGTTTGGTTCGCGAAGGGCCGGACTCGTCCTGTCGGGGTGTGAGTCCTATCCTTCAAGGTGTCCGCAGGCAACAGAAGCCGGGCGAGGTAGCAGGGGTGGTGAAATGCGAGCGGTGACGACAATTGTTCGGCCATCCTGGCTGCCCGTCGGCGTGGGCGTCGCGCTGGCGGCCCTATCCATGGTCCTTGCTGTTCTTGCCGGTCAGGCGATCGCGAGCGCCGTGCTCTGGTTCGGGGGAGCGGGCTATCTCTGTGGCGCGCTGGGCACGATCATCTGCGCCTCGTGGTACCGGGCGACGCGCAACCGAGCGCGACAGGATCCGTGGTATCAGCCCCTTCCTGCAGGAGATGTTCTCATTAAAGTCGCCCTCGTGGTCGGGCTGGCGGGCGGCTTGTGGTGCGCATTCCTGGTCGCAACGGAACTCGCCAAATGACGACGTCGGCCAGATGGTGGAGGTCGTTGACCCTCGGGATCGTTGTCGGCCTCATGGGCGTGGCCCAGGCCGCGGCTCTCCCCGCGGCGGAGACGCGTGTCGAGTCGCGCATCACCGGAAGCGCGGGAGACCTCAGCCCCGCAGGGGCGCGGGCGTTCGCCGACGTCGCCCAGTGCGCGGCTGGCGGGGGGACGCTCCTCGCGGCCATCGTGGTCGACGAGTCCGGAAGCCTGAGAGAGACCGACCCGGAGGACCAGCGGGTCGAGGCGATCCGTACCGCGGTCGACTCCCTGGCCGCGCTCGGCGCAGTCGAGGACTCGCTCGTGGTCGAGGCCTCGCTCGCCACGTTCTCCTCGGACTACCAGTCCCTCGTCGGGTGGGGCGCGGTATCGGGACAGCACTATGACGAGCTGATGTCGGCGGCAGGGTCTCTCGCGACCCGCGACGCGGGCGAGTACACGGACTACCGCAGCGCGCTCGTCGGCGCGCGCGCGTCCCTCGACCAGCGCTCCGCCGAGATCGGGGGGCCGACGTGCCGGATTCTTCTGTGGTTCACCGACGGCAAGCTCGACGTGGGCGACCAGACCGACGAGGCGCTTGCTGAACTGTGCTCGCCGTCCGGCATCGTCGACGGGCTCCGCGGCGACGGTATCGCGATCCTTTCGCTCGCTCTCTTCACGGAGGGCGGGGCTGGCACGGTCAGCGACGCCGATCGTGAGCAGCTGCGTGCTGTCGCCGAGGGCACAGGGGCCGGGGTCACTTGCGGAACGGTTCCGCTCCCTGCCGGCTCGGTGGGTGGCGCCTACCTACGCGCGGACCAGCCGGAGGCGCTGAGCAGGCTGTTCGCCAGCGCGAGCGCGCTGATCGAGGGTGGGGCGCCGGGGTTGTCGGTGGTCTGCCCGGACGAGGCGACGTGCGTCGACGGCGTCCTGGAGATCCCGGTCGACGCAGGAGTAGGGGGCTTCCGCGCCGTCGTCGAGGTGGGAGACGGTGCTCGCGGCCCCCAGCTCGTTTCTCCCGACGGCGCAAGTGTCCCGCCGGGCGGAGGACCGTCGGCCGACGGAGCCGACGTCGTCGTGTCGCAGCAGGGCGCGCTACAGCTCTACGACGTCATCTACCCACCCGGGGGCTCGGTAGGGGGGACGTGGCGGCTCGTGAGCGACCCGAGCACGACGACGGTGATCGACCTCTACTACTTCTGGCGCACCCGGCTCGCGCTCGAGGGTGCTGCCCCCACAGACGCCGCACCGGCCGGGACCCTAGTCATCGGCGAAGAGACGACGGTCACCGTCTCGCTCCAGCACTCGGACGGCACCCCTGTCGACACGTCGTCCTTCGCGTCGTTCGACCTCACGGTCCTCGTTGCTGGGGAGCCGGCGCAGCCCACCACGGTCGCACCGGGTAGCTTCGCGGTGTCCGTCGCGCTTCCCGCGGACGGCGCCCCGTCGGAGGTGCAGATCGACGCCGTGGCCTCGGCGACGTCCTCGCCGTCCCGAACCTCGCTCGGTCCGGTGGCGGTGTCGAGCGTCCTGCCGACAGTCCTGCCGCCTTCCTACCCGACGATCGAGCCTTCGCGCGTGGTGCTCGGGCAGCTCGTCGGTGACGAGGCCGCGCACGGTGAGCTCCGGGTCACCGGGAGCGACCGGGGAGACACGAACGCGTGCGTCGGCCCGGCCTCCGTCGCCGGTCCTGAAGCCGCGGGAACGCTGCGGCTCTCGAGCGAGGTGGAGTGCGTCGACGTCCCCGCCGGTCAGACGGTGACGATCGAGCTCGTCGCGTCGGCACAGCACCCGGCGGACGGGAGCCTCACCGGGACGATCCCCGTCACGCTGACCGGCGTGGACGCGGCAGAACCGGTGACCATGGACGTCCCCGTCGAGGCCACCATGGTCCGTCCGGTCGACGAGGGCAAGCGCTGGGGGCTGGCCGCGGTGTTCCTCGTCCTGGCACTGGTGCTCGCCTGGGCGGTCGCGGAGCTCTCCCGACGTAGGTCGGACCGGTTCCACGTCGGCCCGTTCTCGCGCACCACGGCGGTCCCGGTCGTGCTCTCGCGCGACGGTCTTGCCCGCCGTGGCGGCGGTGCGCTGCTCGACCCGGAGAAGGACTTCCGAGGACTGCAGGTCCCGGAGGACCGGAATGTGGCACGACGGTCGCTGGGCGCCGTCGAACTGGGCCGTCGCTTCCCCGTCTTCCCACTGGCGTCCGGCCGGGGCTGGGCGCAGGCCACCGACGGCTCGATCGTTGTCTCCACGAATCGGCGTGCTTCGGTACAGGACGCGGCCGGCCGGCGTGCCCCCGTCGATTTCCCGGGGAACACGGACGGCGTGCTCGTCGTCCATGGCGGCACGGGCGACGAGACTGCCACCGGAGGGTCCTGGGACGCGACTCTCGTCCTCCTCGACGACGCGAGGAACGGCGACGTCGCGCTCGCGGACCGATGGCGGACGCGGCTGTCGGACGTGAACTGGGAGTCCGTCGTCGACGCCGTGGAGGCAGCCGTCGCTGCACGGGAGGCCGCGGCGCGCACCGCCACCGAGCGTTCCGCGCGGACGCGATCCACTAGCGCCGAAGGCTCCGTCGAGACCGCGTTCGAGGAGCAGGCGTCTCCCGAGCGTCGGCCGCGCTCGATCTTCGACGACCCGGCCGGCCCGGCCGAGACCGGCGGGCCACGACCCCCGTCGCTCTTCGAGGACGACGGCCGAGGTACGGCTCCTCCGCCGTCGCGCACCGCAGACCCCGACCACCGACGACCCCCGTCGATCTTCGACGACTGACGAAGGATTGAAGATGCTTCGACCGTTCCTCCTCATCGGCGTCGGCGGCTCCGGCGGCAAGACGCTGCGCGTGGTCCGCGACGATCTCGAGCGCCGGCTCGCCCAGGCAGGGTGGGGCAGCCCTTTCCCGAAGGCTTGGCAGTTCGTCCACGTCGACGTGCCGACCCACGCCGACGGCAACGACCCTGACCTCCCGCCGCAGCTTCCAGAGCGCGACTACCAGGGCCTCGTGGCGAACGGCGTCGACTACCGGACGATCGACGCGGCGCTCATGGGCGGCGGCGCGGGCCTGCGAGACGTCGTCGCCTCGTGGCGGCCGGACCCCAACAAGGTGGCGATCCCGGCCAGCAAGGGCGCGGGCCAGTACCGGGCGCTCGGGCGGATCATCACCGTCGCGGGCCTCGCCCGGGTGCGCGAGGCAGTGCAGGCGGCCCGCCGCGCCATGACCGGGGCCGAGATCGTCGGCGAGCTCCAGGCTCTGACCGGCCTGCTCGGCGGCAAGCCCGCCGCGAGCCCGCCGGAGCCCACCGTCATCGTCGTGTCGTCGATCGCCGGCGGCTCGGGCGCCGGGGCGGTCATCGACGTGTGCGACGTCGTCCGCTCGCTGGGTGACAAGTGGGCGGACCAGATCGTCGGGCTCCTCTACGCACCCGACGTCTTCGACTACCTCCCCGAGGAGAGCCGCCGCGGCGTGCGCCCCAACTCTCTCGCGACCCTCGCGGAGATTCTCAGCGGCTACTGGAACTCGGACGGGGCGAGCGAGGAGACGACCGCGCTGTTCGCCCGCTACGGGGTCCAGCTCGGGGCCATGCGGCGCTCGGGCCCCCGGTACCCGTTCCTCGTCGGGAGCCGGAACAACTCGGTGACGTACGCGACCCAGAACGACATCTACCGGGCGCTCGGTCGGTCGGTCGCGTCGTGGGTGGCGAGCTCCGGGCTCCAGGACAAGCTCTCGGCGTACGTGCACGGCAACTGGTCCCAGGTCGCGGCGTCGGTCCCCGACCGCCTTCCCCTCAAGACGCGCGAGGCGGAGACGCCGTTCACGGCCCTCGGGTCCGCCCGTGTGGGGCTGGGCCGGGACCGCTTCCGCGACTACGCGTCCGAGCACCTGGCCCGGACCGCGATGCTGCGGCTCCTGCGGCGTCACGAGGAGCTGCGCGCCCCTGGCGACGACCGCACCGAGAAGCAGCTCGTGCTGGACACGGCGAACAGCGTGTTCGGAGGGTTCCTCCGCCAGTCCCGGCTCGACGAGCGCGGCGAGGAACACAACGACGTCATCGACGCGCTCCGCCCCGAGCGGCAGAACGACGAGGCGAAGGCGCTCGTCTCCCAGATCCTCGGGCGCATCGAGCAGGACCTCCCGCCGAAGGGTGAGGCACCGGCGCGGGTGGCGACGCGGGTCGTCAACGCGATCAACGACCGGAGCGCGGCCTACCTCGACGCGCAGCGCACGGCTCGCACCGAGCGGGCGCGGCGGTGGGTCGGCAAGATCCAGGAGCACGTCACGACCTTCGTCGCACGCCAGGTCGTGCTGCACGGCGCTCCCGTCACCGAGCAGCTCGTGCGCAAGCTCGAGACGGAGCTTCGCCAGGTCCGGGACGAGCTGCGCTCTGAGGCGGCGCTGTACCGTCGCTGGGCCGCGTCCCTCTCGGAGGAGGTGCAGAAGGCGTTCGGCGACGGTGAGGCGACCGTTGTCCTCGCCCAGACGCCGACGCTGCGCACCGCCGTCCAGAACGGCGTGCAGACGCTCGTCTACGTCTCCGAGGCCGAGGTCCGCGAGCTCGCGGCCGGGCTCGTCGTCGATCTCGCGGAGTCGGTGCTCGACCCGCTGGCGACCGCCGTCCAGCACGCGTACCAGCGCGGTTCCCAGGAGTGGTCGCAGGGCGGGGACCAGCAGCAGTCGATCGCCTCGAGCTGGCCCGAAGGCGACGTGATCCCGGTGCGCCTGCGTCCCGCGCCGAACGAGTTCCTGCTCGAGCCGGTCGACGAGTACCCGTCGATCCTGGCGGACCTCGTGCGCCGGTCGGTGACGACGTCGGACGAGACCGGTCATCGTCGCGAGGCCGACATGCAGGTGCTGCTCGGGCAGGAGGAGATCGAGGGGACGCGGCAGGCGCTCATCCGTCGCACGACCTCGTGGGTGCCCAACGACCCGAGCGTGAACCCGTCGGCGACCGCCGCCCCGTCCCGTGCGTCGTTCGCGGTGGCGGCGTCGCCCGACGACGTGCTCGCCCGTGCCGGGGAGTGGCTCACGCGCGACGGCACGGCGGTGGGCCGGTACATGTCCGAGGGGCTGCGCGACTTCCTCGACGCGAAGAACGTGTCGCCGGCCGAGCACGACCGCCGGCTCCAGCGTTTCGAGGGCCAGCTCATCGCCGCCCTGAACGCTGCCGAGCCGCTGGTGAGCATCAACGCCTCGGTCCTCGTCCAGGTGCACGGCCGTCAGGAGCCGCGCTACGCGACGTCCTTCTCCGAGATCCCGCTCCCGGACAAGTCCGCGGCGCGGGCGACGTTCCGGCGCGTGCTGGAGGCACGCGGGCAGTGGTCCGAGGAGATCGCCACGTCGTTCGGCGACAGCGCCTCCGGGTTCGTCGACGTCTTCACGGTGCTGGGCGAGCCCTACGAGCCGGTCGTGTTCGACTCGCTCATGCGGCCCATCGCGCAGGAGTGGGGCGCGCGGAACAATCAGCCCGACTCCCGGGCGGAGTTCTGGCGCTGGCGTCGCGCACGTCCCGTCACGGAGTTCGTGCCGATGTCCCCGAGCGTGCTCGACTCCATGGTCCGCGGGTGGTTCGTCGCCGGCGCGCTGGGTCACCTCCAGATGACCGACACGTCGGTGTCCGTCTTCGTGCCGCACGAGGCGGGTGCGGGTGGTCGGTACGCCGCGTTCCCGACGCCGATGCTCGAGAGCGTCCCTACGCAGGGTCCCGAGGCGATCGCCGCGGTGCTCGAGTCGGTGGTCCTCGCGATGGTCCAGGTGAACGCGGACGAGTCGATGGCGGCGATGGAGCCGTACCAGCGGCTGCGCCTGCTCGGCCAGTTCAGCAGCGGGAGCGACACGGCCGACGAGTCGGGACCGAGCGCCGAGCTGACGAAGTTCGTCCTGGACGGCGTGAACCGGAACACGGACCGCATCGCGGTGCCGGAGGACTGGAAGGCGCGGCGCGACGACGTCGAGGCCCGGTTCCGCCGGATCGCGCAGCAGTACGAGGCGCACTTCGCCAAGCTCGACCAGCGGCCCGACGCCGTGGACATGCCCCGGACCTACGACCTCCGGGCGCAGATCCTGTCCGCTCTCGGGGAGCTCAGCCGAGCGGTTGAGGGGCTCGAGCCCCTCGCGCAGGACGGCGGGACGATGTGGACATGAGCGACCTCGCGGTCTTCGTGGTGAACGACGGCGACCGGGGCCTCGCCGTCCGGGAGCTCGTGACGGCCTGGGCACGTGCGGGCCTGGTCGGACCGTCGGTCTGGGTGACGCCGTCGGGGGTGACGACGGCGGAGCACGGACCGCCGGTGGTCCGCGCCGAGCGGGTCACGTCCGAGGGCGTCGAGGAGGGCGACCTCTTCCACATGGTCGGGCTCCGCCGGCTGTCCACGGTGCGCGTGGTCGTCGGGCAGCTCGTGGACGTGGCCGACACCGAGCACGCGGACGTGGTCGAGGCCGGGCGGCTTGTCGCCGAGCAGATCCGCACGACCCTGCCGCGCTCGAACGACGACGCCTCGGCACGGGACACGGTGCTCTTCCGCGCGAACCTGATCATCCCGGTCAGTGGGGCGCACGGCCTGACGTCGAGCGCCCTGCTCGCCGGATGGGACGTCAACGCCGTCGTCTCGGCCGAGGACCGTCCGGACATCGACCGCGCGAGCGTCTTCGTGCGCTCGCCGGGGAACTTCGACGGTCACGCCGCCATGGTGCTCGCCGCCACCGGCGGGGTGGTCGACGGCGTCCCGGTCGGTGCGCTCGACGACGCCGCGGCGGACTCGACCACGCACGCGGGCGACCTCGTGGTACTGCGGGTGTCGCTGCGCGCGGTCGTGGGGGAGGACGTCATCCGCAAGCTCACCGGAGCGGCGGTGAGCGGCGTGCGGGGCGAGCTCAACGGACCCGCGACTTACCTCGCGTGGGGGCGGACGGCCGTCGAACCGGTCCGGTTGGCGCAGCGCGCGACCGACCATCTCCTGGAGCACGGCGACTGGAAGCCGCGTCCGGCGCCCGTGCAGCCGGCACCGCGCCGCGCGAGCCGTCGCTTCGGGGACGTGCTCCGCGAGGCCGTCCGGTTCAACGCCTCGACCACCGGGTCGGTGCTGCGGTGGGTCGTCGGACGCGGCAAGGAGCGCGTCGAGCACTCGGCGACCGGTGCGATCGTCGGTCACGACGGCGACACCCTCGTGCATCTCGGTGCGCAGCCCCCGGAGGTGCTCAAGGAGGCGGCCAGCGGGTGGATCGCACGCGAGAGCTCCGAGGCGCAGCGGGCCGCGGCCGACCGCGAGGTCGAGGCGACGGCCGTCCCGTCGCCGACGACCTGGGCCGACCTCCGTCGGTTCGTCTTCGCCCTGAACGACGGCGCGGACCTTCCCGAGGGCTTCGAGGAGCCGACGTACGCGGGCGTCCGAGAGCTCCTGCCGGCGGACCACGTGGCGCCCCGGCCCGCGACCCTCAGGACCCAGGGCGGCGCGGAGCTCCGGTCCGACGACCCCGTGGCGGTCCGCACGGCCGTCCTCGAGCTGGGGCGTTCGATCTCGCAGCAGCAGGAGCTCGTCCAGGACCTGCGCCGGCAGCTCGCCGAGGAGGAGGCGGCCGCGTCCCTCGCCTCGAACGGCGAGGAGGCCCCGAAGGCGCCCGCGGCGGCGACGGACCCGCCGTCCCCGCTCCGCCGCCGGATCGAGAAGCAGGAGAAGCGCCTCGCGGATCTGCAGGCGGAGCGCTCCACGGTCCAGCGCTTCCTCGACACGGCTTCGGTCGCCGTGACGTGGCGGCTCGCCGACGACGTCGGACGGCGCACGTTCGCGCTGCGTGCGCGTCATCGCGCCACCATCGAGCAGCAGCCCGTCGCGCCCCCGCACGAGGAGCTCGTCGCCGCCCAGCGTTCCCTGGTGCGGTGGTGGCGCGTCACGCCGCTCGTCTGGTTCGTGATCGCCGGTCTCGCATACGTGCTCCTGGATCAGCAGGACGCGAGCGTCGCGGAGCGGATCCTCTGGCTCGTCGGGCTGACCCTGGTCGCGGCCGTGCTGCTCGTCTGGGCGAACCACCGGTTCTACAAGGCGGTGCGGCGCTACGAGTGGAGCGTCCAGGTGCTCATCGCGCTGCGCAAGTCCGAGCTCGACGAGTACGTGTACACGGCACAGGAGGCGGCACGGCTCGACCTGCTCTACAAGGGGCTGCGCTCGTGGTCGCGGATCGTCGCCCACGTGCTGCACGAGCAGTGGGTCGACGTGACGACGGACGACGACGGCCTCTCGGAGTCCGTCATCGACGCGTTCCCTGCGGCGATGGGCGTCGCCCGTCCCGTCCGGGGCGAGGAGGCCTTCCCGCAGGCCACGCTGGTCGCCGCCATCCGAGCCCTTCATCCCCGCGGGTGGAACACGGCGCGGTTCGACCTTGCTTACGCCGAGTTCTCCCGCGTGACCCCGCTGGACGAGAGCGGCGGCTACCTCGCAGTCGACCTTGACACTCTGGACAGCCCTCTGAGCCCGCGAAGCCTCCTCGAGGACTTCTGGACCAGCCACCGGGCCGCCGAGGTCGTCACGGAGAACGCCACACAGATCCTCGAGGAGCGCGTCGACGAGGACTCGATCCACCTCCCGGTCCGCACCGTCGTCCGGATCGGCGCCTACTCCGACGGCGAGAGCGTGAGCGAGCCTGCCTTCTTCCGGCCGACCGCCCAGGACGCGACGTCCTTCGTCAACGACATGTTCACCGCCGCGGGCCTTCAGGGCACGGCGCACTACACGCGGCGCTCGCGGGCGTGGATCCCGCGCGTCGCCGGCGTGAGCCGCGGCGTGGCCGGGTCCGACCGGATCCGCATCGACGAGGCGAGCGGGAGCTGCGCCGTGCGGGTGGACCTGTCGCGGACCGTGGGGACCGGCGACCTCACCCTCTTCGCCGGCTCGTCGGCCAAGAAGCCCTCCCCGGGTACGCCGGACGACGACGCAGCGGAGCACGGCGCGTCGCGAGGGGCCGTCTCGGGTGTGAGCACGGACGAGACCGTGTGGGCGCGGGAACGTGCGGCGGCGACGACGCAGGGCGACGTCACGGAATGGGTCTAGACGCACTCTGGGCGACGCCGCAGCCCGCCCGCACGCCATGACGTCCTCACGTCGGAGGTCCCGCCGACCGAGCTTCTGGGTCGGGCTGGTCGGCCTCGCCGTCGCGGCGTTGCTCGGCGTGACGAGTGGCCTCGCGGGCGCGGTCGCGTTCGCGGCGCTGTACGTGGCCGTGTGCGCCCTGTGGGCACTCGTCACCCGCCGTGCCTGGTGGGGCCCGACGAGCCGCCCGATCGCCGGCGTGGTGGCGGGAGCGGCGCTGGTGCTCGTGGTCGGTGCCGCGCTCGCCGACGGTGCGGTGCGGGGCGAAGGCGGTGTGGAGGTGGGGTCGCACCGGCCAGCGCCCTCCGCGGAGGACACCGCCCCCGAACCCGTCGCACCCGAACCGGTCGCCCCGAGCCCCGCACCGTCGTCAGCGGACCCCACACCGACGCCGGAGGAGACCCTCGAGGCGGAGCCCGGAACGGCGCTCGCCGCCGTCGCACGGCTCGAGGTCAAGGGTCGCGCTCCGCGGACGGGCTACGAGCGGGAGCACTTCGGGCAGCGCTGGGCCGACGTCGACCGCAACGGATGCGACCAGCGCAACGACGTCCTGCGCCGCGACCTCAACGACGTCGTCGTCGACGACGGCACCGGCGGCTGCGTCGTGCGCTCGGGCACGCTCGCGGAGCCGTACTCGGGGACGGTGGTCGCGTTCGAGCGCGGCGACGACACGTCGGCGCTCGTGCAGATCGACCACGTCGTCGCGCTCGCGGACGCCTGGCAGAAGGGCGCGCAGCAGTGGGACGCGACGACCCGCGAGGCGTTCGGGAACGACCCGCTCAACCTGCTCGCCGTGGACGGCGCGTTGAACACCCAGAAGGGTGCGGGCGACACCGCGACCTGGCTCCCGCCGAACACGGCGTTCCGGTGCGAGTACGTCGCGAGGCAGGTCGGGGTCAAGGTGGCGTACGGCCTGTGGGTCACACAGGCGGAGAAGGACGCGATGATCCGCGTCCTGGGCGAGTGTCCTGACGAGCCGCTGCCGACCGGGGACCTGGTGCCTCCGCCGGGGACGGACGGGACCGGCGCCGAGGCCGCGCGCACGTCCGGCGGGCATCCGGCGCAGGAGTCCGACGCCGCCGTCGTGGGCCCGGAGGTTGGCGGAGGAGAGCCGGGTTGTCCCGTGAAGGGGAACCACTCGTCGTCGGGCGAGCTCATCTACCACGTCCCGAGCGGCCGGTACTACGACGTGACGAAGCCGGAGGACTGCTTCCAGACCGAGGAGGAGGCCCGCGCCGCTGGTTACCGCCGATCGAAGCAGTAGCCGCGCGCGCCGGCACGTGCGGCGACACCGGCTCGATCGTCGCTGCATCCGAGCGCGCACGGGTGAAAAGAGGCGTGCGCCTATTGCGTCTGTGCAGTTACTGCACGTAGAGTCGATGGCATGACCACGTACCCGTCGCGACCCCTCCGACCTCGACTCGACGCCGCACGTTCGGCGCTCGACGAGGCGCGCGGCGCGGAGCCCGGGGCCGCCGTCGAGCCGCTCGCCCGCGCCCGGGCCCTGCTCGACGTCGCGCTCGACGAGGCGATGGCGGAGGCGCTGCTCGCGGGTTCGTCGATGCGGTCCGTCGCCGAGGCAGCGGGTGTCGCCCCGAACACCGTGCCTCCGCGCCTTGCGCGGACCCCGGCGCTCGCGGGCTACTCCGGTCCCGACGGCCGCGTCTCCGCCGAGGGCGTCACGCGCGCCCGCTACGACCGCGAGCGGGGAACCCCGCCGCCCGAGCCGACGACCGCCGTCGAACCGCTGAGGTTCCGCCGCCGCACCTGACCTGCCACGCCGTCCGCCCAGCAGCACGACGAAGGGAACCGCCATGCCCGACCAGACCCTCACTCACCTCGCCATGCTGCTCGACCGGTCCGGGTCCATGCAGACCATCAAGCAGGCCACCGAGCAGGGCTTCGACCTGTTCCTCACCGAGCAGCGCGAGGCGCCCGGCCGCTGCACGGTCACGCTCGCGCAGTTCGACAACGAGTACGAGGAGGTCTACACCGACCTCGACGTGCGCGAGGTCCCGCCGCTCGACCTGCGACCGCGCGGCATGACGGCGCTGCTCGACTCTATCGGGCGGCTCGTCCAGACGACCGCGCTGCGCATCGCCCAGCTCCCCGAGGACCAGCGGCCCGGCGCCGTGATCGTCGGGATCATGACCGACGGCCTCGAGAACGCCTCCAAGGAGTACACGCACGCCGCGATCAAGGCGCTCGTCACCGAGCGCGAGGAGCAGTTCGGCTGGACGTTCCTCTACATGGGCGCCAACCAGGACGCGATCGAGGTCGGCGCGTCGCTCGGCGTGAAGCGCGAGCGGTCGCTCACGTACGACACGGCCAACGTCGACCAGGCGTACGCCGCGACCTCGCGCAGCATGGCCGGGATGCGCACGGCCATGGCCGCGGGCGCGCCGCCCGCTGCGGCGCGCGACCAGCACGCCGTGTACACGGAGGCGGACCGAGCCGCGGCCGGTGGCTCAGAGCCGCGCCCTCGACCCAGCACGCAGTCTCGCGGTGCAGGTGGCCCCGCGGTGGAGGCATCCGGCGCTCACCAGGCCCGGCCGTAGTCCGAGTACCGCTGCGGACTGCGCCGGGCGCGCTACGCGCGGCCGAAGTGCTCGAAGCGCCAGGCGAGCAGCTCCCGGTCGGGGCGGTCCGAGCGTCGGCGCGGGACGCTGAGCTGCCGGCCGTGCATCTCCTGGAGGCCGTGCTTGAGCATCGGGCCGTCGATCTCCTCCAGGAGCTTCATCGCGATGCGGACCTCGTAGTCCGGGGTGAGGCCCAGCATGTTCTGGTCGTACGCGGCGTGGTGGATCTTGCACAGCGCCAGACCGTTGTTCACGGTCGGCACCCCGCGCTCGTCGCTGTCCGGGACGATGTGCGCGGCGTCGAGGAGAGCGCCGTGCCTGAGCTCGCAGATCGCGCACCGCGTCTCGTACGCGACGAGGACGCGCGTCCGGAACGCCGGCTGGTGCAGTCGTTGCTTGGCGAGCCGCCGTGCGTACTCGCGCTGCGGTGTCGTGAGATGAGCCGGGTCGGGGATGAACCGGAACGCCTCGTCGAGCGCGATGAGGAACTGACCGTTCTCCGGCTCGTCGTCCACGACGAACACCGGGGCGACGGGTGTGTAGATGTTCGGGACCTCTTTGCGGAAGAGGATGAGCGGCATCCCGCTCGTCATCGCCTCGCGCAGCTTCCGGTTGTCCCCACTCCAGGGGTCGCCGGAGCGGTACGCGTAGTGGAGGAGCCCGTCCTCGGACTCGGTGTCGTCGTAGGGTCCGCTCGCTGAGGTCACGATGGAGAGCGTCGACGAGAAGGGTCGAGGGTTGCGGATCCCGCGGGAGTAGTCGATGACCGGGAGCTTCTGGCCGTCGATGTGGAAGTCGAGCAGCTGGTCTCGATGGAGGAAACCACCGTTAGCCTCAGCCTGGTCCTTCACCCACTGGATGATGCGCACGCGGAGCGCGGCTTCGACGGCGGAGTCCATGCGCGGAGCTCACCAGATGTGGGGCTCTCGTTCAAGCGTCGTCACCGAACGCCTGCAACCGTGGCAGTTTCCGGTGGCCGCCAGCCGAGCACGCCGCGCAGCGCCCACGAGCCGAGCGCGGCGCTCCATGGCCCGGCGAGGCGAGCGCCGAGGTCGCGGGCCGTCGTCGCGACGGGTGAGACGACGCGCGACATCCCGGCCATCTGTTCCGACATCCGCATCACCTTCACGACACGCGGCCGCCGCTCGTCCGACCACCGGCGCAAGAGCTCCGGCACGGCCGCGACGTTCGTACCGCCCGTGCGCACGCCGAGCACGACGGCGTCCTCGAGCGCCTGGCACCCGCCCTGCCCGACGTTCGGCAGCATCGCGTGCGCCGCGTCTCCGACGAGCGCGACGCGTCCGGTCACGAGCGACGCCGGCGGAGCAGGGAGCTGCCGCAGCTCGTGACACAGCACGTGGGCGGGGTCGACAGACGCGAGCAGTTCGGGGATCGGCGCGTGCCAGTCGGCGAGCCGCTCGCGCAGCTCGTCGAACGACGCGGGCACGCCGGCGGCGTCGGCGACGGACACGTAGGAGTACACGCGGCCGTCGGCGAGCGGCACGATCCCGACGACGATCCCACGCCCCCAGGTCTCGCCCCCGACGGGACCGTCGGGCTCGTCGGGCGGCGCCTCTGCGACGAGCCGCCACGCGGTCGAGCCGCCCGAGACAGGCCCGGGCGCGTCCGGCCACCAGCCTTGCCGGGTGGGCGAGTCGATGCCGTCCGCCGCGACGACGAGCGCGGCCTCGATCTCCTCGTCGTTCCCGGACGCGTCGCCTACCACGCCTCTTCCGGCGGCCGGACGGTCGCCGTCGGACGGCTCCTCGGCGTCCGCTCCCGACCCGCGACCGTGCGCTGGGGTCCGTGGCCCGCTGGCCTCGGGCCCGCCGCCGGTGCGCACCCGCACGCGCGCGGGCCGCCCCGCGTCGCCGGGGTCCACGACGGCGGCGTCGACGCCGAGCCGGAGCGCGCCGTCGGGCAGGGCGTCGGCGAGCATGCCGACGAGCTGGGCGCGGTGGAGCACGAGGGTCTGGTCGCCGAACCGCTCGCTCGCGGCGGACGCGTTCCCGCGGACGAGCCAGCGGCCGTCGGGGCGGCGCAGGCCGACCTCGCCCTGGAGCGCCGAGAGGTCGCGGAGCCGGTCGCCGAGCCCGAGTGCGCCGAGCGCACGCACCGCGTTGGGAGCGACGGCGATCCCCGCGCCGACCGGTTCGAGCGACGGCGCGCGTTCCAGCACCGTGACGTCCCACTCGGCCCGCGCGAGCGCGACGCCCGACGCGAGCCCTCCGATCCCGCCGCCCACGACGACGGCCCGCGCCGTCCTCATCGCACGTCCCCGATCACGGTCGTGACGCTACGGCAGCGCCGCGGTCTCCGCGTCCCCCGAGCGGGGGATCGCCGCGCGGTCTGCCGCCGACCCGGCGCCGTCAACTTCCCGCCGCACGGCCTCCCACCGCACGACCTCGCGCACGAGCACCGAGATGTTGAGTATTGCGGGAAGTTGTTGACTTGTGTGGATCGGCCCGGGACACTCGAAACCCCGAGGTCGACGCCGTCCCGGGTTCTTGCCCCCTCACCGTCGAGAGGACACCCCATGAAGTTCCCCCTGTCCCGCGCGCGCTCGCGTGCCACCGCTGTCACGAGTGCGCTGGTCGCGCTCGGGCTGGCGGTGTCGGGCGCGGCCGCCGCCAATGCGGCGCCGGCCCCGGCGAGCGTGCCGGCTGCGGCAACCGCCGTGGCCGAGCCGACGATCTCCCCGGTCGTCGACGCCAACTTCCCCGACCCCGACATCCTGCTCGTCGACGGCGTCTACCACGCCTACGCGACGAACCATCAGGGCCAGAACGTGCAGCACCGCACGTCGACGGACCTCGTCACGTGGAGCGCGCCCGCCGACGTCGCGCCCGACCTCGGCGCCTGGGTCAGCGAGTCGTGCACGTTCGCGCCGGGCGGTGCGACCGACCGCTGCGTGTGGGCCCCGGAGGTCTCGGCGGTCGAGGGCGGCTACGCCCTGTACTACACGGCGCGCGACGCGACGTCGCCGCGCCAGTGCCTCGGCGTCGCGCTGTCCGACACCCCGGACGGCCCGTTCGTCCCCGTCGGCGACGACCCGATCGTCTGCCCCAACGGCGAGGCCGGCACGGAGGACCTCGGCGGCGCGATCGACGCCGCGACGTTCGTCGACGGCGACCAGCTCTACCTGCTGTGGAAGGCCGACGGGAACTGCTGCACGGGCAAGACGGCGATCATCTTCGCCCAGCCGCTCTCGCCCGACGGCGCGACGCTCACCGGCCCGCCCGTCGAGCTCATCCGCGTGGACAAGGCCTACGAGGGCCGCGTGGTCGAGGGCCCGACGCTCCTGAAGCGCGACGGCACGTACTACCTCTTCTACTCGGCGAACGACTTCGGCGGGGGCGGCTACCGCACGTCGTACGCCACGGCGTCGAGCCTGGCCGGCCCGTGGACCAAGGCGACGACCGAACTGCTGACGAGCGACCGCTTCCAGGGCGACGTGCGCGGCCCGGGCGGGCAGGACATCGTGACCGCGCCGGACGGCTCCCACGCGATCGTCTTCCACGGCTGGAACGAGGCGTTCACCTATCGCGCGATGTACGTCGCGGACCTCGAGTGGACCGCCGACGGCGTCCCGTTCGTCCCGCAGGCGTCCGACCGCTACCAGGCCGAGGACGGCGTCGTCACGAACGCGCGCGTCGTGGCCGACGGCGGGGCGTCGGGCGGCGCGAAGGTCGGCGGCCTGGACTTCGCGGACTCGTCCGTGACGGTCGAGGTGCACGCCGACGAGGCCGGCCCGGCCCTGCTGGGCATCCGGTTCGCCAACGGGTCGTTCGACGGCTCGACGCGCGTGCCGTCGACCGGGACGCTGGCCGTCAACGGCGAGGTCGCGAAGACTGTCGTCTTCCCGCACACGACGTGGGGCAACTGGCAGACGTCCGAGCACCTCGTGGACCTGGCCGCAGGTACCAACACGATCACCCTCACGCGCGCGACGTTCTTCACCGAGCTCGACGCGTTCGACGTCTACCCGGCGACGCGCGACCCGCGCCCGTCGGCCCCGCCCGTCATCCCGTCCGACGCGACGCGGTACGAGTTCGAGGACGGCGTCATCACGCGCGGTTCCGTCGGGAATGCCGCGGGGGCGTCGGGCGGCCAGAAGGTCGGCGGGCTCGACTTCCTCGACAGCTCGGTCGCGCTCCAGGTCCACGCCGACGAGGCAGGCCCGTACACGCTCGGGGTCCGGTTCGCGAACGGCTCCGAGCGCGGCGGCTACACGCTCGCCTCGACGAGCACCGTCACGGTGAACGGCGCAGACGCGGGCGTCGTCACGTTCCCGCACACCACGTGGGGCAACTGGCAGTCGGTCACCCACGAGGTCGAGCTCCAGCAGGGCTGGAACACCGTCGCCCTGACCAAGCTCACCTGGTACACCGAGCTCGACGCGCTCGACGTCTTCCCCGCCGAGGTGCCGCCCGTCGACCCGCACGTCACCGTCACCGCGCAGCCTCGCTGCCTCAGCGGCACGCCGTACCTCGCCCTGCGCGCGACGAACGACGGCGACGAGACCGTCGCCATCGCGCTCCGGACGGCGTTCGGCGAGCGGTCCTTCGCCCAGGTTGACCCGGGCAAGAACGCCTACCAGTCGTTCAAGGCGCGCGGCGCTCTCGACGCGGGCGAGGCGCTCGTCGTCGTCACCGACGTCTCGGGCGCGACGACGGAGGTGACGGCCGCGTACGACGCGCTCACCTGCGCGTAGCGCACCCCAGCGACGCCCGCGGTACCGCTCGGCCGACGAGCGGCGCCGCGGGCGTCGTCGTGCCGCGAGGCCGTCAGGGCTCAGGGTGTCCGGCACGTTGCCGCTCCACAGGCCCAGGTGGCACTCCGGGCACGACGCGGTGAACGTTGCCCGAAGCCTCTTTCTGCACTCGGACATTCGGGGATCAAACCGGCGTGGCCGCTTCCTATGCTCGCCGTGGCCGCCCACCCGCAGGACGGGTGCCGCGCCGGCCGTGACCACCTCCCTCGTCCGAGCGGATCTGTCCTGTGACCACCGTCTTCACCCCGGCCGCCCCGGGTTCCCCCGGCGCGCCCCGCGCGTCCTCGTCGGCCGCCGCGGCCGACCCCGCCGCCGTACGACCCGGCGGCGCCGACGCACCGACCGGCTCTCCGCCGTCGGGCCCCGCCGACCGCGAGGTCCAGACGCTGCACCGCAGCCGCCTGGGCGCGCGCCGCCGTCGGCGGAACCTGCTGTGGGCGCTGCTGCTCGCGGGACCGAACGTCCTGCTGCTCCTGGTCTTCGTCTACCGGCCGCTGCTGCAGAGCTTCTACCTCTCGACGCTCCAGTGGAACCTCGGGTCGCCGGTCGCGCGGCCGGTCGGGCTGGGCAACTACGTCGAGTGGTTCACCGCCCCGACGACGGGCCGCATCGTCACGACGACGCTCGTGTTCACGCTCGCCACGGTCGGCGGCGCGATGGTCCTCGGCCTGGGGCTGGCGCTGCTGCTCAACCGCAAGCTCCGCGGCCGCGGCGTCGCCCGGACCGTCGCGTTCGCGCCGTACGTGCTGTCGGGCTTCGCGGTCGGGATCCTGTGGCTGTTCATGTTCGACCCGCGCTACGGGCTGGTCCAGGAGCTGCTCGGCTGGGTCGGCGTCGCGTCGCCGCAGTGGTACACGCAGCGCCCGTGGCCGCTCGTGATGATCGTCGTGGTCTACCTGTGGAAGAACCTCGGGTACGTCGCCCTCATCTACCTGGCGGGCCTCCAGTCCGTCCCGCAGGACCTGAAGGATGCGGCCGCGCTCGACGGTGCGTCGTCGGCCCGGACGCTGCGCTCGATCGTGCTGCCGCTGCTCACCCCGACGACGTTCTTCCTCGTCGTGACGATGCTCCTCGCGTCGCTCCAGTCCTTCGACATCATCAAGGCGATGACGCAGGGCGGCCCGCTCGGCTCGACGACGACTCTCATGTACTCGATCTACGAGGAGAGCTTCGTCAACGGGCGCGCCGGGTACGCGTCGGCGGTCGCCACGGTCCTCTTCCTCGTGCTGCTCGCGGTGACCGCGGTGCAGATGCGGTTCGTCCAGCGGAAGGTCCACTACGCATGAGCGCCGTCGCGCCCACCACGACCGGGCGCCCCGAGACCGCGCCCGCCACGCCCGCCGCGCTCGCGCCGCGCGCACCCCGCACCCCGCGGGCCCGACGCCGGGCCCTCCAGCCGGGCGGGTGCCTCGCCCTGGTCCTCGCGACTGTCGTGCTCGGCGCGCCGCTCCTGTGGATGGTGCTCGCGAGCATGAAGACGCCCGCCGAGCTGTACACCGTCCCGCTGCAGTGGCTCCCGGGCAGCCTCAACCTCGACAACTACGCCCAGGCGGCGGACTCGATCCCGCTCGGGCGGCTGCTCGCCAACAGCGTCGGGATCACGGTCGTGGGCGCGGGCCTCAAGGTCGCGCTCGGCCTGACGTGCGCGTACGCGCTCGTGTTCCTCGACTTCCCGTTCAAGAAGGTCGTGTTCGGCCTCGTCATCGCGACGCTCATGATCCCGCCGCAGATCACGATCATCCCCAACTACACGCTCGTCGCGAGCCTGGGGTGGCTCAACACCTACCAGGGCATCCTCGTCCCCGGCCTGGCGAGCGCGTTCGGGACGTTCCTGTTCCGGCAGCACTTCCTCACGCTGCCGCGCTCGATCCTCGAGGCCGCCGAGCTCGACGGCGCGGGCCACTGGCGCAAGCTCTGGCGGTTCGTCGTGCCGATGAGCACGCCGACGCTCGCGGCGGTCGCGCTCGTGTCCGTCGTGACGGAGTGGAACGACTACCTCTGGCCGTTCCTCGTCATCGACCGCCCCGACAAGATGACCCTCCCCGTCAGCCTCACGCTGCTCCAGAACACCGACGGCATGACGAACTGGGGCGTGCTGCTCGCCGCGACGGTCGTCGTGACCCTGCCGATCCTCGTCGTCTTCCTCGTCCTCCAGCGCCGTCTCGTCGCGGGCCTCACGGCCGGCGCCGTCACCGGTTGACCCGCCCCGCGCCGTCGTGCCCGACGACGGCGCCCACCCGGGGCGGGCCGCGCACCTGCGTGCCTGCCCCACCCCCGAGCTCCCCGGTCCGCGCGCAGCGGCCCGGGTTCCCCGAAGCGCACCGAGACCCGGTGCACGACCTGAAGGAGCACCTGTGTCCCACCGCACCGCACCCGTCGGCCGGCCCGCGCGCCGCCGTCGGGCCCGCGCCGCAGCCACCGCCCTCACGGCGGTCACCGCCCTCGCGCTCACCGCGTGCGCCGGCCCGAGCGTGGCCGGGGCCGACGGCGCCGGCACCGGGGGCGACGACGCGGCGGCCGAGGCCGTCGACTGGTCCGCCGTCGAGCCCGCGTCCGAGATCACGTGGTGGAGCAACCACCCCGGCACGTCCCAGGAGATCGAGCAGGAGCTCATCGACCGGTTCGAGGAGGAGTCCGGCATCACGGTCAACCTCGTGACCGCGGGCGCCAACTACGACGAGGTCGCGCAGCGCTTCCAGGCCGCGTCGCAGACCGACGAGCTGCCCGACGTCGTCATCGCGTCCGACGTGTGGTGGTTCCGCTACCACCTCAACGACCAGATCCTGCCGCTCGACGACGTGCTCGAGTTCGTCGACGCCGACGCGGACGACTTCCAGCCCGCGCTCTACGCGGACTACGAGTACGACGACCAGCACTGGGCCGTGCCCTACGCGCGCTCGACGCCGCTCTTCTACTACAACAAGGACCTGTGGGCGGCGGCCGGCCTGCCCGACCGCGGGCCGGAGACGTGGGCGGAGCTCGAGGAGTGGGACGCGTCCCTCAAGCCGCTCGTCCCGTCGGGCGGCTCGACGCTCGGCCTGTCCACCGGGCCGTCGTGGGGCGCGTGGTGGTTCGAGAACATGATCTGGGGCCAGGGCGGCGCGTACTCCGACGGGTTCGACCTCACGCTCGACTCCGAGGAGTCGGTCGCGGGCGGCCAGTTCCTGCACGACCTCTTCCACGAGAAGGGCGTCGCGACGCTCTCCGCGGACGACGCGATGGTCGACTTCTCGTCGGGTCTCATCGCCTCGACCATCGGCTCGACGGGCTCGCTCAAGGGCGCGCTCGACGCGGCGTCGTTCGAGGTCGGCACGGCCTACCTGCCCGACGGCCCGGCCGGCGGCGGCACCCCCACCGGCGGGACCGGTCTCGCGATCCCGTCGTCGAAGTCGCCCGAGCAGCAGCTCGCCGCGGCGATGTTCCTCGCGTTCCTCACGAACACCGAGAACACCGCGTACTTCTCGCAGAACACCGGGTACATGCCGGTGCGCACGTCGGCCGTCGAGTCCGACACGATGAAGGCCATCTACGAGACGACGCCGCAGTTCCGCACCGCCGTCGACCAGCTCGCCGACAAGGCGCGCATCCAGGACGACGTCCGCGTGTTCGTCCCCGGCGCCGACGCGCTGCTCAACGAGGCGATCGAGCAGATCGTCATCGAGGGCGTCGACCCGGCGACCGCGTTCGAGTCCGTCACGCCGCGCATCGAGACCGCGTACACCGAGAACGTGGAGCCGTACCTGTGACGGCGA
Organism: Cellulosimicrobium sp. I38E; assembly: GCF_001647255.1. Classification (NCBI taxonomy): domain Bacteria; kingdom Bacillati; phylum Actinomycetota; class Actinomycetes; order Micrococcales; family Promicromonosporaceae; genus Cellulosimicrobium; species Cellulosimicrobium sp. I38E. Next base: position 59,034 of record NZ_LUAZ01000018.1, on the reverse strand, counting down.
CGGCCCTCGCGTCCTCGAGCGCTGCCTCCGGCCGGGTCGCTCGGCCGCGCGTGATCGCGCACCGCGGCAACAGCTCGGTCGCACCGCAGAACACGCTCGCCGCGTTCGAGGCGGCGTGGCGGGCCGGCGCGCACAGCATCGAGATCGACGTGCAGCTCACGGCCGACGGCGAGCCCGTGGTCATCCACGACGACACCGTGGACGCGACGACGTCCGGCAGCGGCACGGTCGCGCGGCTCGACCGCGCGGCGATCCGGGCGCTCGACGCGGGGTCGTGGTTCTCCCCGGCGTTCGGCGGCCAGCGCGTGCCGACGTTCGCGGAGGTGGTGGACCTCCTCGTGCGCCGCCCGGGCACGGACCTGCTCCTCGAGCTCAAGGGGTCGTGGACGGTCGAGCAGGTGCGGCGCGTCACCGGGCCGATCCGGTTCGCGGGCATCGCCGACCGGGTCGTGGCGCAGAGCTTCTGGCCCGAGACGGTCGCGGCGCTGCGCGAGGCCGACCCGGGCCTGCGCCGCGGGCTGCTCGTCGCGTCGCTCGACGACGACGTGCTCGCGCGGTGCGCCGAGCTCGACGTCGTGACGTGCAACCCGATGGGCCTGCTCCTCCTCGAGGACCCGGGGCTCGTGCAGCGCGTGCACGACGCCGGACTCGAGGTCGCGGTGTGGACGCTCAACGAGCCCGCGCACTGGGCGGCCGCCGTCGAGCTCGGCGTGGACGCGATCATCACCGACCGCCCGGACCGCCTCGCGGGCTGGCTCTCGGCCCGCCCGGTCTGAGCGGTGGCCGCCCCGCCGAACCCGGGGTCCCTCCTCGCGCCGCGTGCTGCGTGGGGAGGAATCCCGGGTTCGGCGTCTCGTGCGGTGCCAGGTCACTGCACGACGATCGTCGTGACGACGTCGGTCACGCTCGGTCGGCGCGGCGTCGACCCGAAGCCGAACCGGACGGGCGGGTCGACGTCGCGCAGGTCGCCGAGCGGCCCGCCGTCCCAGGTCGACTCCGCCGCGACGAGCGCGTGGACGTCGGTCGCGCCGTAGTGCTCGACGCGTCCCGGCCCGGCGCTGCCGCGCGTCCGGACTCCGCGCAGCAGCACGCGCGCGACCGGGTCGGTGACGGCGGTCAGGTGCCGCGACGTCGCGACGCGGCGGGGCACCGCGCGCAGCACGTGCCCCAACGACGTCCGGGGCCCGACGGCGAGCCGCGCCTCGAGCGGCCCGGCCACCACGTGCCAGTCCGGCAGGCGGCCGCGGCCTGCCGCTGCTTCCGCCACGTTCCCGGGACCGGCGGCGAGCGCGGCGTCGGCCGCGTCGGTCGGCTCGCCCGTCACGGCGACCGGCGTCAGGACGACGCGGTCGAAGCGGTAGGTCGACGCGACGAGGTCCGCGACCTGCGGCGACGGCGCGAGCAGGAGGCGCTCGCCGTCGGGGCGCTCGACCATGACGTCGGCGAGCGCGCCGAACGGCGACGCGTCCCAGCGCCCGACGACGACGCGCGTCCCCGATTCCGTGCCCCACCCCGCGATGCGGCCGCGGAACCGCAGGACGCTCGACATCCCGGCAGCGTAGGTCCGCCACCCCGGGCACGCTCTCGCTCGGACGCGGGGCCGCGCACCTCTGCCTTTCCCACCGTGCTGCCTTCCAGCCCGTCACCGACCGGGCCCCGCTCGGCGCGCGAGCCCCCGCGCGGGGCGCGACGCTCGGAGGAGGCGGCGACCGCCGTCGGGCAGCAGGAGGTGACCCGTGCCGAAGACCACGCGCGACGGCGACGCGAAGCAGTCCGAGATCCCGAGCACGCTGCAGCGCTCCGACGAGAAGGCGCAGCGCACGTTCGCCAAGGCCTACGACGCCGCGAGGGAGCAGTACGGCTCCGAGGAGCGCGCGCGGCGCGTCGCGTTCGCCGCGCTCAAGCACACGCACGAGAAGATCGGCGACCACTGGGAGCCCAAGGACGAGCCCGGCCCGTCCGACGAGCGCGCCGAGGAGGGCGGGCTCGACTCCACCACGGATACCGCCGGGGGCGTGGACGCCAACGCGACCAAGGCGCACCTGCTCGACGTCGCGCGCCGCCTGGACGTCGACGGCCGGTCGACCATGACCAAGAACGAGCTCGTCGAGGCGATCCAGCGCGCCAACGACCGCGCGACCCGCCGCGCCCGCGGCGACTGACCGCGGCCCCCCGCGACCACACCTCTACCTCGCGCCACCACGCCTCTACCTCGCCGAGGTAGAGCTCTGGTCCGGCGAGGTAGAGCCCTGGTTCCGCGAGGTAGAGCCGTGGTCCTCGGGCGGTCGGCTCGTCGGCGTCAGGCGGGGCGACGGCGGTGGGGGACGCGCACGCGGTCGAGGTCCTGCGCGACGGTGAGCTCGCCGTCGAACACCTCGCGCGCCTCGCGCCAGAACTCCGTCGGGTCGGGGTAGCGCTGGGAGAAGTGCGTGAGCACGAGGGACCGCACGCCGGCCTCGGCGGCGACGGTCGCGGCCTGTCGGGCCGTGAGGTGGCCCCAGCGCTCGGCCTGGTCGCGGTCGCGGTCGAGGAAGGTCGACTCGATGACGAGCAGGTCGACGCCGTCCGCGAGCCGGTGCACGGCGTCGCACAGGCGCGTGTCCATGACGAACGCGAACGACTGCCCGGGGCGCGGCCCGCTCACCTCGTCGAGGGTGACGGTCCGGCCGTCAGGCGTCGTGGCGCTGCCCGCGCGTCGCAGCTCGCCCACGGCCGGTCCGGCGAGCCCGTGGCGGGCGAGGAGCGCGGGGTCGAGCGACCGGCCGTCGGGCTCGTCGAGGCGGTAGCCCATCGCCTCCAGCGTGTGGTCGAGGCGCTCCGCGCGCAGCGTGAACCCCGGCTCGGGGCGCCCGGCCACGGGCGGGACGACGCCGTCCGTCGTGAGCGGCTGGAGCTCGAGGTGCCCGCGGCGGAAGTGGGCGCTCGCGTCGAGCAGGTGGTCGACCCACAGCTGCCCCGACGCCGGGTACGTCACCCCGATCGTGTGCCGCACGCCGTCGCCGCTGATGCGCTGGGAGACGCCCGCGAGGCCGAGGCTGTGGTCGCCGTGCAGGTGCGTGATGGCGATGCGCGTGAGGTCGGTCGCGGACACGCCCGCATACGTCATCTGCCGCTGCGTGCCCTCGCCGGGGTCGAAGAGGATCGCCTCGTCGTCCCAGAACAGGACGTAGCCGTTGTGGTTGCGCGTGCGGGTCGGGACCATGCTGGCCGTCCCGAGGACGACGAGCTCGCGGCGGGACATGGCCCCAGCCTGCCACGGCGCCTCTGCTCGTCGGGCGGCGCGTCGGGCGGCTCGTAGGGTGGCAGGAGACCGACCCCGAGATCCGGAGAACCATGCGCCTGCTCCTCGTCCGCCACGGACAGACCCCGTCCAACGTCGCCGGCCTGCTCGACACCGCCCTGCCCGGGCCGGGCCTCACCGCCCTCGGGGCGCGCCAGGCCGCGGCGATCCCGGACGCGCTCGCGGACCGTGTCGTCGACGGAGTCGCGGTCTCGACGCTCGTGCGCACGCACCTCACGGCCGGGCCGCTGGCCGAGCGGCACGGCTACGACCTGCTCGAGCTCGACGGGTTCCGCGAGGTCGACGCGGGCGACCTGGAGATGTCCGCCGAGCACGACGACCACGCGACCTACCTGGAGACGGTGTTCGCGTGGGGCCGCGGCGAGCCCGGCCGCCGGATGCCCGGCGGCCCCGACGGTACCGAGTTCCTCGCCCGCTACGACGACGCCGTCGCGGCCGTCGCGCGGACCGGGTGGGAGACCGCCGTCGTCGTGTCGCACGGTGCGGCGATCCGCGCGTGGGCGTGCGCGCGCGCCGCGGGCGTCGACGTCGACAGGCTCGCGTGGACCCCGCTCGCGAACACCGGGCTCGTCGAGGTCGAGGGGGACCCGGCGTCGGGCTGGCGGTTCGTCGGGCTGAGCGACGGGCCGCTGGGCGGCGCGTTCCTCGACGACCTCGTCGCGGAGGACCCGACGGGCGAGTCCGTCGACGAGGAGGAGCGCCGCGCCGCGGCGGACGACTGACCTCGACGCATCGCACAGATCTAGCGGTCGTCACGTTCGTGACATACGCTCGGCGGATGGCCGACGCACCGCTGCCCGCGCCGAACGAGCGCGCGCTCGAGTCCGACATCGTCACGGACCTGCGCGAGCAGATGACCTACGGGTCGTACCTGCACCTCGACACGCTGCTCGCCGCGCAGGAGCCCGTGAGCGACCCGGAGCACCACGACGAGATGCTGTTCATCGTCCAGCACCAGACGACGGAGCTCTGGCTCAAGCTCGTGCTGCACGAGCTGCTCTCCGCGCGCGACCTGCTCGCGGCCGACGAGCTGGGCGCCGCGCTCAAGCGCATCGCGCGCGTCAAGCACGTGCAGCGCACGCTCACCGAGCAGTGGTCCGTCCTCGCGACGCTCACGCCGAGCGAGTACGCGCAGTTCCGCGGGTACCTCGGGCACGCGTCGGGCTTCCAGTCGTGGCAGTACCGCGCGGTCGAGTTCCTGCTGGGCAACAAGAACGCGCGCATGCTCGACGTGTTCGACGCCGAGCCGGACGCCCGCGCCGAGCTCGCCCGGCTGCTCGCCGAGCCGAGCGTCTACGACGAGTTCCTGCGCCACCTCGCGCGGCACGGCCACGACGTCCCGCAGCGCGTCCTGGACCGGGACGTCACCGTCGCGCACACGCTCGACGACGACCTCGTCGAGGTCTTCCGCCGCATCTACGACGACCCGGAGACGTACTGGTCGGCGTACGAGACGTGCGAGGAGCTCGTCGACCTCGAGGACAACTTCCAGCTCTGGCGGTTCCGCCACATGAAGACGGTGCTGCGCATCATCGGCACCAAGCGCGGCACGGGCGGGTCGAGCGGCGTCGGGTTCCTCCAGAAGGCGCTCGACCTCACGTTCTTCCCCGAGCTGTTCGCGGTGCGCACCGAGATCGGGCGGTCGTGAGCCTCGGCCGGGCGGGCGACGGCGGCACATGGCTCCCGCCGTTCGTCGACGCGCACGTGCACCTCGGCCTCGTCGATCCCGTCGCGGTGCGGCGCGGCGGGATCGCCGTCGTGCACGACCTCGGGTGGGTGCCCGACGTCGCACGCACGTGGCCCGGCCGGCCCGGCTTCCCGGAGGTCGCGTTCGCGGGCGCGTTCCTCACCGCGCCCGGCGGCTACCCGTCGGACCGGTCGTGGGCGCCGCCGGGGTCGGTCGAGGAGGTCGGCTCTCCCGAGGCGGCCGTCGCCGCCGTCGACCGCCAGGTCGCCGCGGGGGCGTCGTTCGTCAAGGTCGCCCTGCACTCCGACGCCGGTCCCGTGCCCGACGACGTCACGCTCGCCGCGCTCGTCGGGCACGCCCACGCGCAGGGCCGGGACGTCGTCGCGCACGTCGAGGGGCGCGACATGGCGGCGCGTGCGTTCGAGGCGGGCGTCGACCGGCTCGCGCACGCCCCGTTCTCCGAGCGCCTGCCCGACGACCTCCTCGCCGCGATGGCCCACCCCCGCCCGTCGCCGCTCGCCGAGCACGACCCTGCCCGCCGTCGAGCACGACCTGACGGTCGAAAAGGGCCGGATAACGACCCTCAGGTCGTGTTCGGCGGGTCGTGGGTGAGCTGGGTGAGCACGCTCGATGTCCATGGGTGGGGGAGCCCGACGGCCGAGCAGGACGTCGCGATCGACAACGTGCGGCGCTTCGTCGCGCTCGGCGGGACGGTCGTCTACGGCACCGACCTCGGCAACGGGCCGCTCCCGCACGGCGTGAACGCCCGCGAGCTGCGGGCGCTCGTGGCCGCCGGCCTCGACGCGCGAGCGCTGGTCAGGGCCCTCACGCACGACGCCGCGGCCGAGCGCAGCGTCTCCGCGCGAGTGCTGCGTCCCGGGACGCAGCACTCGAGCACGGACGCAGCGCTCGCGACCTGGATCCCCGGCGACCCGCCCGACCTCGACGACCTCGACGCCGTCGCCACGTGGCTCGCGCGCGCCGTCGTCGTCCGGTGCGACCCTGCCCGCGGCCCCGTACACGACCTCGCCCGCGACCCCGCCCCGCCGGAAGGACGACCATGACCGAGGACCACGCCGCCCGTTCCGCCGCGCTCGACGCCGCCGACCCGCTCGCGCGGTTCCGCGACGCGTTCGCCGACTCCGACGAGGTGACGGCGTACCTCGACGGGAACTCGCTCGGTCGGCCCACGCGCGCGTCGGCCGAGCGGCTCGCGCGGTTCGCGACGGAGCGCTGGGGCGCGCGGCTCATCCGCGGCTGGGACGAGGAGTGGTACGACCTCCCGCTGACGCTCGGCGACCGGATCGGCGCGGTGACGCTCGGCGCGGCGCCCGGGCAGACGTTCGTCGGCGACTCGACGACGGTGATCCTCTACAAGCTCGTGCGCGCCGCGCTCTCGGCGCCGCAGGTCGCGGGCCGTGACGAGATCGTGCTCGACGCCGGGAACTTCCCGACCGACCGCTACGTGCTGGAGGGCGTCGCGCGCGAGCACGGCGCGACGCTGCGCTGGATCACGCCGGACCACGACGCCGGGGTCACGCCCGAGCAGGTCGCCGCGGTGCTCTCCGACCGCACCGCGCTGGTGCTGCTGAGCCATGTCGCGTACCGGTCGGGGTACGTGAGCGACGCCGCCGCCATCACGACGCTCGCGCACGACGCCGGGGCGCTCGTCCTGTGGGACCTGTGCCACTCCGCGGGCGCGGTCCCGGTCGAGCTCGACGCGTGGGGCGTCGACCTCGCGGCAGGCTGCACGTACAAGTACCTCAACGGCGGGCCGGGCGCGCCGGCGTTCGGCTACGTGCGCGGCGACCTCCAGAGCGCGCTCACCCAGCCGATCCAGGGCTGGATGGGGAGTGCGGCGCCGTTCGAGATGGGCCCGGCGTACGCGCCGCACGACGGCGTCCGGCGCTTCCTCTCGGGGACGCCCGCGATCGTCGGGATGCTCGCGATGCAGGACATGCTCGACCTGGTGGACGAGGCCGGGATGCCGGCGGTCCGCGCGAAGTCCGTCGCGCTCACCGAGCACGCGACCGCCCTCGTGGACGACCTGCTGCTCCCGCTCGGTGCGCGGTACGCGTCACCCCGCGACCCGGACCGACGGGGAAGCCATGTCACGGTCGACCACGACGCGTTCGAGGCGACGCTCCCGCTCCTGTGGGGCCGCGGCGTCATTCCCGACTTCCGACGCCCGGACGGCCTGCGCCTCGGCCTGTCCCCGCTCTCCACGAGCTTCGAGGAGGTGCGCGTGGGCGTCGAGGCGGTCCGCGACGCGCTGCTCGAGGTGCTCGGCGCCCGGGCGACCACGGGCGCGTCGGCGGGCGCGGACGGCACCGCGTGATCCTCGACGACCTCGACTCCCGGCCCGGGAGCACGACGTCGCTGCTGCGCACCGTCGTCGGGCTGTACCTGCGCGACGTCGGCGGGGTGGTCGCGGTAGCCGACCTCGTCGAGCTGCTGGGCGCGCTCGACGTCCCGCCCGTCGGCGCGCGCGGCGCGGTCTCGCGGGCGAAGGCCAGGGGGCTGCTCGCCCCGGAGACCGTCGACGGCCGGGCCGGCTACCGGCTCGCGCCTGGCGCCGGCCGGATGCTGGAGCAGGGTGACCGGCGGATCTTCGCCTACCGCCAGCAGGGCGAGGACGACCCGTGGTGCCTCGTGTCGTACTCGCTGCCGGAGGAGCGGCGCGCCGCGCGCCACCAGCTCCGGCGGCACCTCGCGTGGATCGGCGCGGGAACCGTCGCGGACGGGCTGTGGATCGCGCCGGGCCACCTCGTGGACGAGGTCGAGGAGATCCTCCTGGCGCTGGAGGTCCGCGACGCCGCGACGGTGTTCCTCGCGGGGGCGCCGCGCGTCGCGGGGTCGTTCGCGGACGCGGCGGCGCGGTGGTGGGACCTCGACCGGGTCGCGGCGCTGCACCGCGCGTTCCTCGCGCGGCACGGTGCCTCCCGTGCAGGTCGTGGCTCGGTGCCCGACGGCGGCCCGCCCGTCACGGAGGACGGCCCGCCGCGCGCCGCGTTCGCCCGGTGGGTACGCGCCGTCGACGACTGGCGGCCGATCCCGTACGCGGACCCGGGCCTGCCCCCGTCGGCGCTGCCCGCCGACTGGCCCGGCACGGCGAGCGTCGCCCGGTTCGTCGCTCTCCGGGAGGACCTGGAGGCAGGCGCGCGCGACCACGTGCGGGCCGTCACGGGTCGCTGACTGGGCGGAAGGCCGGAGCGCCGCGCGGCGACGGCGCGCACGATCCGGACATCGCCGACACATGCGGAGGCATCGGCCGGCGCGGGGGTGGGGTTGCTCACACCGGTGTGACTTCACCCGGCTCTCAGACCTGGACGGGCGTCCAGGTTTGCCTACGGTGGTCGGGAGGGGTCGTCCGACCCCGTCGCCCGCGACACCGAGACCCAGGTAGTGATGACCCGCTCGACCCTGACACCTGAACAGCAGACCCCCTCGACCCCCCGCCGCGCCCGCCGACGCCCGGCCGCCGCGCTCCTCGCCGTCGGCCTCCTCTCCGGTGCCGGCCTCGTCGTCCCCGCGACGAGCGCCGCGGCCGCCGACGCGGTCAACCCCTTCGACCTGGCCGGTGGCTTCAGCGTCTACGCACGCGAGGACGCCCGCCTCGGCAACCACGAGACGGAGGGGTCCGTCGCCGTCGGTGGCGAGCTGACCGTCCGGGCCGAGGGCGGCATGTACGCGATCGTCCACCAGGTGGCCGGGACCGCCGACTACACGATCCCGACCGTCGACGGCGACCCGACCCGTCTGCTCGTCGGGTCGTACGCGACGACGTCCGGGCTGACGCAGATCACGAACGCCGGAGTTCCGGCGGGCAGCGGCGCCGAGCTCGAGGGCTACCTCAAGGTCGTCGGTGACGACCCCGCGTTCGACACCTACCAGCGCGGCGACTGGGTGCGGTACCGCACCGAGGTCGACGAGGCCCCGTCGATCGACGCGACCAACCAGAAGTGGCCCGACGGCGCGACGACCGTGGCGACCCAGCGCGACTCCGTCGCCGCGTACGTGGAGGCGGGCGCCACGGAGACGGCCGAGGTGCGCCAGTGCCTCGCGGACCTGGTTCCCAGCGGCTCGGCCCACGTGCTCTCGGTGACCGAGGACGTCGGCGACCGCGTCGTGCTCTCGGCGCTCGAGCCCGGGCGCCCGAACGTCGTCGACTACGCCACCATCGCGGACGCGTACACGGTGCAGTTCGCGGACGGCGTGCTCCCGTCGGCCGACACCCCTCTGGTCGTCTCCGTCCCCGCGGGGACGACCGACGTGCGCGGCTCGGTGTTCGGCGCCGAGGGTGCGGCGGCCCGCTCCGTCCTGTGGGACCTCTCGCAGCTCGAGGGCCCGGTCACCCTCGGCACCGGCGGGACGCGTCTCGACGGGTCCGTCTACGCGCCGACCGCGGACCTGACGGTCGAGGCGGCCCCGCTCGACGGCCAGGTCGTCGCACAGAACCTCACGCTGCTCGGCGGCGAGGCGCACGCCTACCTCTTCGCCGGCTCGATCCCGTGCGCCACCGAGCCCGTCGTGGAGACCGGCAGCCTCACGGTCACCAAGCGCGTCGCGGGTGACGCCGCCTCCACCGTTCCGGCGGGGACGACCTTCACCGTCGCGTACGACGCCGACGGGTCGACGGGCGAGCTCACCGTGCCCGTGGGTGGCTCCGCGACCGTCGCCGACCTCCCGCTCGGCACCGAGGTCGTGCTGTCCGAGCCGGGTCTCCCCGCCGTGGACGGGGTCGAGTGGGGCGAGCCGACGTGGCAGGTCGACGGCGCCGCCGTCGAGCCGGGCGACGACGGGACCGTGCGCGTCGAGATCGGCACCACGGCGGACGTCGCGGTGGTGCTGACCAACACGGCGGACACGCCGGTCGAGCCGACGCCCACGCCTCCGACCCCCACCCCGACCGAGCCCACGACCCCGACCGCGCCGGTCACGCCCGACGCGCCGACGCCGCCTGCCGCCGACGGTGGCTCCGACGGCCTGGCCACGACCGGCGTGCAGGCCTGGGGCGTCGCGCTCGCGGCGACCGTGCTGGTCGTGCTCGGCGTCACGGTCCTCGCCCTGCGCCGCCGCCAGGACGCCTGACCCGCGGCCTCGCACGCCCGACGCCGCGTCCCCGACCTCGGGGGCGCGGCGTCGTCGCGTTCCGGGCGCGTCCGGGACGGCCACCTGCGCGCCGTCGGGAGTTCACCAGGACGACGGGTGCCCGCCACCCCGGCTCCGTACGGTGACAGCGCTTCCCACCACGGGTCCGGCGCCGCCACGGTGGTCCGACGGTCGTCGCCGCGCGGACCCCTGACCTGCGAAGGAACCCATGAACCCGCACGCCTCCCGGCTGCCCGGCGCGCTGACGCGCGCGGCGGCGTCGGCGCTCGCCGTCTCGCTCGTCGGCACGGTGCTCGTCGCCGCGACCGCGACCCCGACGGCCGCCGCCGACGAGTCCCTGCTCTCGACGTCCGGCACGACCTGGCGCTACCTCGACGACAACACGAACCCGGCTGGATCTGCCGCGGACCAGCGCGCGTGGACGACCACCGCGTTCGACGACTCCGCGTGGAAGACCGCGACCGGTGCGTTCGGCGCCAAGCGCGGCGCCGCGACGGGGATCGGCGCCGCGTTCCCCATCACCACGCTCCTCACCCAGTACATCGAGGGCACGACGACGGACGTGCCCACGTTCTTCTTCCGCACCGACGTGGAGCTCACCGCGGCGGACCTCGACGGCGTCCCCGCGTTCGAGGGCGAGATCGTCTACGACGACGCGGCGATCGTCTACGTGAACGGCGAGGAGGTCGTGCGCCTCGGCGACGACGGGCGCGAGATCACGGAGAACCTCCAGTACCACGGCAACGGCCGCACCGACCCCGTGACGGGCACGTTCGTCATTCCCTCCGACGCGTTCGCGCCCGGCGAGAACACGATCTCCGTCGCGCTCTACCAGGACGCGCCGACGAGCTCGGACATCTACCTCGACGTGCGCTCGCTCGTCCCGAGGCACGGCGAGGTGCGCGACGTCGCCCTCAACGTCGGCGCGGACGAGACGCAGGCCAACGTCGCGTGGTTCTCGACCCTCCCCGGCGCGGGCGAGGTGCAGTGGACCCGTGCCGACGCAGCGGGCGGCGAGGTCGACTGGCAGGCGGCCGCGACGTCGTCGTCCCGGGACGGCACGGCCGCCGACGGCTCGACCTACCACCACGCCACGATCACCGGCCTCGAGGAGGACTCGGCCTACGCGTACCGCGTCGGCAGCGCGAGCACCGGCTGGTCCGCGCCGACGACGTTCACCACGGGCACGTTCGGCGACGAGTTCAGCGCGCTGTTCATCGGCGACGCGCAGATCGGCGCGAGCGGCAACGCGACGAACGACGCCACACGGTGGGCCGCCAACCTCGACACGATGACCGCGCGGCACCCGGACACCGCGTTCCTCATCTCCGCGGGCGACCAGGTGGAGAACGCGGGGAGCACCGCGCAGTACGCCGGGTTCCTCGCGCCGCGCCAGATGCGCGAGCTGCGCTTCGCCGTCCAGGACGGCAACCACGACACCGCGTCGGCGCTCTACGACCAGCACTACGCGATGCCGAACCTCTCGACCGAGCAGCGCCGCGACTACTGGTACGCGTACAACAACGTGCTCGTCGTCGCGATCGACTCGAACGACTCCGACCCGGCCGAGATCGCCGGCCACGAGGCCTTCCTGCGCGACGTCATCGGCACGCACGGTGACGCGTACGACTGGGTCGTCGTGACGTTCCACCACTCGCTCTACAGCCAGGCGTTCCACTCGCGCGACACCGACGTGGTGCGCATGCGCGAGGCGCTCTCGCCCGTCTTCAGCGACCTGGGCGTCGACCTCGTCCTCGCGGGCCACGACCACATCTACACGCGGTCGTACCTCATGGAGGGCGCGACGCCCGTCGTCCCGGCCGAGGCGCCGGCCGAGGGCGACGTGCTCACCCCGGACGAGGACCAGGTCCTCTACCTCACGGGCAACTCGTCGTCGGGGTCGAAGTTCTACGACTTCGACGGCGCCAAGCCGTGGACGGCGCGCTGGGAGCAGTCGCGAGAGGCCAGCTACTCCGACCTCGACGTCACGCCCACGTCCCTGACCGTCACCACCTACGCGACCGGGTCGCAGCGCGTCGTCGACCGGGTGACGCTCCAGCGCGAGGACGCGGCGGGCCCCGCCCTCGACGTCGAGACCAGCGCGCGCTGCCTCGCCGGCACCGCGTACGTCGCGGTCCGCGCGACGAACACGGGCGACGTGCCCGCGGACGTCACGCTCGCGACGCCGTTCGGCACGCGGACGTTCGCGGCGGTCGCGCCGGGCAAGGCCGCGTACCAGTCGTTCTCGACGCGGTCCGTCGCGGCCGAGGCGGGCTCCGTCACCGTGAGGGGCGCGCTGCCCGACGGCGGAGCCTCCTCCGCGCAGGACGTGGCCTACCCGGCGGTCACCTGCGGCTGAACCTCCCTGCCGAACCCGGGGTCGTTCCCCAGCGCACGCTCGCGCTGGGGAACGACCCCGGGTTCGGCGTCTCAGGAGGTCGCGTCGTCGAGCGGCTCGACGACGATCCCGCCGAAGCGGGCGTCGCGCGCCCGGTGCTCGACGCCGCCGATCCAGACCCGCCCGCTCCGCACCGCGTCGGACGCGGGGGAGCGGTCGAGGTAGTGCGCCTGGTAGCCGCCGCCGAGGTCCACGTTCGTCAGCGAGACGGCGCGACCCGCCTCGTCGGTGACGTCGGCCTCGCACCACGCGCACACGTGCCGCGGGTAGCGAGGGTTCTCGCGGAGCAGCGTGCCGCACAGCGGGCAGTACTGCGTGCGCACCGGCTCGGCGCCGGCCGGCGCGAGCACGCCCGCGCGGACGAGGCCGCCCTGCGCGGTGCGCCGGGCGAGCGCGGTGAGCTGGCGCCGCGCGATCCCGGGCCAGCCGTGGACAGCGGAGGCCCACTCGTGCGGCACAGCCCGTGCGCCGTAGGCGGCGCCGAGGAGCGCGCCGGCGATGGCCGCGACCGTGTCGGTGTCGCCGCCGATCGAGACGGCGGCCTGGAGCGCGGCCGCGAGGTGGTCGCGGTGGGCGAACGTCGAACCCTGCGGCGCGGCGGTCGTCGCGATCGCGTGCCACGCAGCCTGGAGGGCGGTGACGGTGAAGCCGTTCTGCCGCAGGTCGGCCGTGGGCCGCGCGAGCTCGGCGTCCGCGATCCACGCGGACCAGCGCGCTGCCGCGTCCGGGTCGAGGAGGTCCAGCCCCGCGCGCACGTCCAGCCGCTGCTCCGTCACGGCGACGCGCACCGCCTCCGACCAGAGCACGCACGACTCGGCGGCGAGCGGGTCGGTGTGCGTGATCTCCGCGACGGCCCGGGCCGCGCGGGCGGTCGCGTCCCGGTCGTCGAGCGCGACGAGCCCGACGACGCCCGTGCGCATGAGCGCGCCGTTCCCGGCCGTGCGTCCGGTCGCCGCGTGCAGCGCGGCGGACGCCTCGCGCAGGCGCGTCGCGGCGGGTCCCCGGCGGGCTGCGGCGTCGCGCAGCACGGCGGCGGTCTGCGCCCCGACGTCGGTCGCGCCCCCGGTGCGCCACGCCTCGAAAGCGGCCGCGACCTCGTCGAGCGGGGTCGCGCCGAACGCGTCCGGGACGGGGGAGACCACGTCCTGGGCGGCCGTGACCCGGGCGACGCACACCGACATCTGCGTGTCGTCGCTCCACTCGCCGGGCGCGTACGGGCCGAGGCCGCCGCCGCGCATGACCGCCACCGCCTCCGGCTGCCCCGGGCCGGGCGGCTGCGCGAACTCGTACGGCACCCCGAGCGCGTCGCCCGCCGCCTGGGCGAGCAGCACGCCCGACGCGCGGTCGAGCAGCCCGTGGTCGAGCGGGTCGAGGGGTTCGCGGGAGGGCGGAGGCGGCGTCGTCGTCACGGCGTGATCGTGCCACGATGAGCGGCATGACGACGACGCCCGACGACCTCGCCGCCCTCATCGCCTCCGTCGAGGCGGACGAGCGTGACCTCGTGCTCCGCACCTTCACGCACGACGACGCGTGGCGGCTCGGCTGCCTGCTCGTCGAGCTCGCCGACGAGCGCGACCTGCCCGTGACGATCGACGTCCGCAAGGGCCCGCAGCAGGTGTTCCACGCCGCGCGCGAGGGCACGACCCCGGACAACGACTCGTGGGTCGAGCGCAAGGTGCGGGTCGTCGAGCGGTTCGGGGCGTCGTCGTACCTCGTGGGCCTGCGCGCCCGCGCGAAGGGGACGACGTTCGCCGAGCAGCACCAGCTCCCGCTCCAGGAGTACGCCGCCCACGGCGGCGCCTTCCCGATCCGTGTCGACGGCGTCGGGATCGTCGGCGTCGTGACGGTGTCCGGGCTCGCCCAGGGGGACGACCACGCGCTGGTCACCGAGGCCCTGCGGTCCTTCCTCCGCTGAGCCAGGCAGACGGACGGGGCCGGCACCCGAGGGTGCCGGCCCCGTCCGTGGTCCGGTCGCGCAGGGGGCGGGCGCGACCGGGGTCGGAGCGCCGACGCGACGTCGTCCGCCGCGCCGGCGGTGCGGCGTCAGGCCGCGCGCGTGACCTCGATGCGCTGGGGAGCACGGCCGGCGAACACGCCGGCGACGGTCACGGTGAGCACGCCCGCGTCGTAGGACGCGCGGACGGCGTCGGCCTCCGCGGTCTTCGGCAGGGTGACGGTGCGGCGGAACTCGCCGAACCGCACCTCACGGATGCGGCGCCCTGCCGGGGCGGCCTCGGCCGCCTCGTCGGTGCTGGCCCCGTCCGTCCCCGCCTCGGGCTGCTCGCCCTCGGTCTCGGACGTCTCGGACGTCTCGGCCGCGGGGGCCTCGACGGCACGCTGGTCGCGACGCTCGCCGCGGACGACGAGGCGACGGCCCTCGAGCTCGACAGTCACGTCGCGCTCGGGGTCGACGCCCGGCACGTCGAACCGGGCGACGAGGTCGTCGCCCTCGCGGTAGACGTCGGCGGCGGGCGCGTAGCCGGACCGCACGGCGGGCGCGCCGACCGGGCGCGTCCAGAGCTGGCGCACGACGCGCTCGGTGGGGAGCGGGCGGAACGGCGCCACGGTGTAGGTGCTGATCATGGGGACCTCCAGGTTCCGTGCCACGGTCTGCCCGTGGCGTCCTGACCTGTCCAACCTTGAGCGGGACCGGCTCAGTCCCGAGTTCGCGCACGACGAACGCCGCCCGCCTTCTGGGTGGAAGACGGGCGGCGCGGAGAGCGGAGCTCAGAGGCCGTGCTCAGAGGCTGTGCGCGGTGATGTCGCCGTGCGTCGTGGTCGCGCGGATGTCGAGAGCGGCGGTGCCGTCGTTGCGGAGCGAGTTGCGCACCCGGCCGTACCCGGTGCTCGCGTCGAGCATCGCGGACACCCCGGATGCTGCCGCGACCGCGACGTCGCCCAGCTGGGTGCTGAGCACGACCGTGCCGCGCTCCGCCTCGGCGACCCGGACGTCTCCCTTCGCGGTGGTGATCTCCGCGGGGCCGGTCAGACGACCGACCGAGACGTCGCCGGCCTGGGTGACCAGACGGACGGATGCCGCCTCGTCGAGCGTGATCGCGCCGTACTCGTCCGCGGCGGTGACGTCGCCGAGCCGGCCGACGCCGCGCAGCTCGCCGCTGCCCGTGACCTCGACGTGCGACCCGGCAGGAAGCTGGATCGTCACCTCGACGGCACCGGACGGTCCGAAGGCCTCGTGCTTCGCCGGCGCGGCCGCGACGCGGACGACGCCGTCGTGGTGCTCGACCGTGGTGCGCTCGGCGGCCGTCACGTCGCGGTTCTTGGACGCGTCGAGCGGGAGGACCTCGACGACGGTGTCGGCCCGGCCCGAGGCGATGAGCTGGACCCGGGCGGCGGGGGCGTCGATGACGGCGGTGATCGGGGCGGGGGTGTCGAACGTGTGCATCGTGATCAGCTCCTGGAAGGTCGTCCTAATGATTTCCAACACCGTGAACGCTACGTAGCGTTCACGGTGACGGCAAGAGCAATGTTGCTGTGAGCGGACATATGTGCAGGTTAGAAGACATAAACCGATGCAATGGGCGCAGGTGCAACGCAACGCGAGGCGATCGTCCGCGTTGCATCGACGACAGGTGAACGCTAGCCTCGGGCGGTCGGCACCAGCGGAGGAGGACCACCATGCCCGGAGGAAGGCTCACCAGGCAGGAGCGCCAGCAGATCGCCCTCGGGCTGGCCGACGACCTCGCGTACGCGGAGATCGCCCGCCGGCTGGACCGACCGACGTCGACCGTCACGCGCGAGGTGATGCGCAACGGCGGACCCGGCGCCTACCGGCCCGACCTCGCGCAGCACGCCACCGAGCGCCGCGCGCGCCGCCGCCGGGAGCCGGGTCCGGCCACCGCGTCGTCGCCGTCCCGAGGTGCCGACGCCGTCCGCGAGTACGAGGAGACGTTCACGGCGCTCTTCATGCAGCAGGGCCTGCCGCGGATCGCGGCGGGGGTGCTGACGTGCCTCTACACCGCCGACACGGGCAGCCTCACGGCCGCCGAGCTCGTCGAGCGTCTTCGGGTGAGCCCGGCGTCGATCTCCAAGGCCATCCCCGTCCTGGAGAGCCACGGTCTGGTCGTGCGCGAGCGGGGCGAGGGCCGCCGCGAGCGCTACGTCGCCGACGGCGACGTCTGGTTCCAGTCGATGATCGCCGCGGCGCGGAACAACGCGCAGCTCGCCGAGACGGCTCGCCAGGGGGTCGCGATCCTCGGCCGGAGCAGCCCCGCCGGCGCGCGGCTCGAGAACATGGCGCGCTTCCTCGACTTCGTGGGGGAGAGCATCGCCCGGGCGGCCGAGCAGGCGCGCGACCTCCTCACCACCCCGGGAGACGCCGCCGGGGAAGACCGCACCACCGCGACGGACTGAACCGTCTGCGCACCGCGCTCACCCGCGGCGCGCGGCACGCCGGGCCTTGCGGGCGGCGGCGGCGCGCTCCTCCGCCTCGTTGAGCCGCGCGTCGGCGCCGTCGAGCGAGTCCTGGGCCGCGGCCACGCCGTCGCGCGCCTCGGCGAGCCGCGCGTGCAGGTCCTCGCGCTCGTCGGCGAGCCGGGCCAGCTCGTCCTCGACGCGCCCGAGCTCGTCCTCCACCTGCCCGACGGCGTCGCCCGCCGCGCGCACGCGCGTGTCCGCCTCGTCGCGCTCGGCCTCGAGGCGGTCGACCTCGGCCGCCGTCTCCTCGACCTCCCGCTCGGCGGCCGCCACGGCGTCCTCCTCGGGAGGCGCGCCGTCGGCCGGGCGGGTGTCGGCCCGCGCGGACCGGGCGCCGGGCGTCGTGCTCGTCTCCGGGTTCGCGGCTCCGGGCCCGCCCGCGCCCGCGGTGCCGCCGGTCCGCGCCCGGAGCTCGACGACGTCGGCGGGTTCGCCTCCCTCGTCGACGATCCCGAACCCGACGTGCTGGAGGGCCTGCGACAACCGACCGGCGCGGACGAGCGCGCCCGCGTCCGGGTCCATGACGGCGGCGGTGAGCGTCTCGGCGAGCCGGTCGAGCGCCGTCGCGGACACGGCCCGGCCGGCGACCTCTCCCGCGTCGCGCAGCTCGGCCACGACGCGCTCCACGCGCTCGCGCCGCAGCCGGTCGAGCGTCCTGATGCGCGTGCGGTCGCGGTCGGTCGTCGCGTCGCGCAGCTCGTCGCCCAGGCTGACGAGCGCGGCGACGTCGTCGGGCCGCTCGCGCGCGACCTGGTTGACGACCCACGCGGCGACGGTCGGCTTCGCGAGCCGGCCCACGCGCTCGGCGCCGACCGCGTCCCCCGACGCCTTGATCTCCTTCGCCGCCGCGGTGCGGGCGACCACGAACTGCTCGAGCGGCAGCGCGAAGAGCCCGTCGACGAGCGCGTCGACGTCGGTACCGTCCCCGACCGGGGCGTCGGCGCCGCGCGGGGCCTTCGGACTCATGACGCCCAGCGTCGCACCCCGGTGCCGGACGTGCGCCCGCTCGCCGGCTCGCCCCGGGCGGCGAGCAGCGCCGCGAAGGCCGTCTCGGTGACGACGGGGATGCCGTAACGGCGGGCGGTGCGGGCCTTGGTCGAGAGCGAGTCCGGGTCGGCGGCGACGACGAGCCGGCTCCGGCGCGTCACGTAGGGCCAGGGGGAGAGGCCGGCGGCACGCACGTCGCGCTCCCAGGCCTCGCGCGTGCGCGACATCGACCCGGTGAGCACGACCTCGTCGCCGTCCGCGAGCACGAACGCCGGGCGCGGTGCGACGGCCAGCTCCGCGGCGAGCCGTGCTCCGAGCGCCGCCTCGACGGCTCCGGCGACGTCGTCGGCGTCGAGGCCGAGCTGGCCCGCGACCTCGTGCAGGGCGGGGTCGTCGCGGACGGAGCCGCCGTCGTCGCGGTCGCCCGCGGAGGTCGCGCCGTCGAGGGCGTCGAGCTCAGCCCGGGCGAGGGCGGTCAGGTAGTCGCGGTGCACGCTCTCGACCGTGGCGCGGTCGAGCCCGGCCCGCCGCGCCTCGGCGAGGAGCGCGGCACGCTCCGAGTGCGAGACGTAGCGGTCGAGGAGCGCGGCGTCGAGCAGGCGCAGGTAGGTCCCGGTGTCGGCGTCCGGGCGCTCGGTCCGTGCGGGCGCGGCACCCGCGCGGGCGCCCGGCGCCTCGTCGAGCCCGGCGAGCCAGTGACCGTGGGCGCGGCTCGCGCCCCGCAGGACCGGCTCCACGCCGGGGAGCGCGGCGGGCAGCGACCACCGCACCCCGTCGGCCGCGGCGCGCGCCACGTCCCAGCACTCGTCGTCGGCCGCCACGTCGAGGTAGTACCCGAGCAGCCCCGCGGTCGCGCGCGCGTCGCCCAGGGCCGAGTGGACGCCGTCGTGCACGACGCCCACCGCCGCGCAGCACGCGGCGAGCGCGCGCGAGCCCGTGAGGTAGCGGCTCGCGAGCTGCTGCGTGCACAGGCACGCGACGGGGTCGATCGCCGCGGCGATCCCGGCGCGCCCGATCTCGGCGCGCAGGAAGCGCGTGTCGAACGCCGCGTTGTGCGCCACGAGGACGCGCCCGGCGAGCAGGCGCAGGAGCGCAGGGGCGACGCGGTCGAACGTCGGGGCGAGCGCGACGTCGGCCGCCGCGATGCCGTGGACGTGCTGCGGCCCGAGGTCGCGCTCGGGGTTGACCAGGGTGGACCACTCGTCCTCGACCTGGCCCGCGGCGTCGACCAGCACCACCGCGACCTCGGCCACCCGGTCGCCGAGGCGAGGGGAGAACCCCGTGGTCTCGAGGTCGACGACGGCGAATCCGGGCACGGGCACAGTCTGCCCGACGCCGCCCACGTCTCGTGCCCGCCGTGCTCAGGTCGGTGCGCAGGGGATTCGCACAGGGGTTTCGCGCAAGCCCCCGTGGGCCTACGCTCGCGAGCACACGAGCCTCCGCAGCGTCGCGTCTCGTGTGCGACTCGGCCGGACCCCGACACGACCGGGGTCGGTCGGCGGGGGCCACTGTCGAGGAGGATGCGTGAGACCACGAACGATCGTCCCGTCTGCCGCCGCCGCGAGCCTCGTGCTCGCGGCTCTGACCGCAGCGCCCGTCGGCGCTGCCCCCGGAGGCGGCCTCCGAGCCGCTGACGGGCCGCCCCCGCTCGAGGACCTCGTCACCGGCGACGCGGTCATGCAGCGGCTCCAGGACTTCCAGGACATCGCGGACGCCAACGGCGGCAACCGCGCGATGGAGACGCCCGGCTACGAGGCGAGCGCCGTCTACGTCGAGGACGCCCTGCGGGCCGCGGGCTACGAGCCCGAGCGCCAGTACTTCACGTTCGAGGACCTGGTCATCGACGACCTGTCCCTCACCGCGGCCGGCGTCGAGGTGACGTCGGACGTCTACCCGGCCGAGTTCGCGCCGGACACCCCGGACGACGGCGTCACGGGCCCGATCGTCCAGCCCGCCGACGCGCTGGTCCAGGGCTGCACGGCGGCGACCTGGGACGGCGTGGCCGTGGCCGGGGCCGTCGCCCTGGTCAGCCGCGGCGCGTGCCCGTTCGCGGACAAGGCCCGGTTCGCCGCGGAGGCAGGCGCCGCCGCCGTGATCCTCTACAACAACACCGACGGCGCACTGAACCCGACCCTCGGCGAGGCGAGCGACGTCTGGGTCCCGACCGTCGGCATCACGCAGGCCGACGGCCAGGCGATCCTCGCGGCGATCGCGGGCGGCGCCGAGGCGGTCGCGACCTACGACCTCCAGACGCACGTCGAGGAGTTCGAGACGTTCAACGTGCTCGCCCAGACGCCGGGCGGTCGCGACCACAACGTCGTCATGGTCGGCGCGCACCTCGACGGCGTCGAGGACGGGCCGGGCATCAACGACAACGGCTCGGGCTCCGCGGCGATCCTCGAGGTCGCGGTCCAGCTCGCCGCCGCGACCGACGGCGGCCAGGACGTCGAGAACGCCGTCCGGTTCGCGTGGTGGGGCGCGGAGGAGGTCGGGCTGCGCGGCTCGACCCACTACGTGAGCGACCTCGCCGCGAACGACCCCGCGGCGCTCGACGACATCGCGACGTACCTCAACTTCGACATGGTCGGCTCGCCGAACTACATCATCGGCGTGTACGACGCGAACGAGTCGACGTACCCCGCGCCCGTCGAGGTGCCGCCGGGCTCGGCGGAGACCGAGGCGGTGTTCACCGACTACTTCGACGGCATCGACCAGCCCTGGGTCGACACCGAGTTCTCCGGCCGCTCCGACTACCAGGCGTTCATCGAGAACGGCGTCCCGGCGTCCGGCCTGTTCACCGGCGCGGACGGCTCGAAGACGGCCGAGGAGGTCGCGCTGTTCGGCGGCACCGAGGGCATCTTCTACGACCCGAACTACCACTCGCCGGCCGACACGATCGACAACGTCGACGCGACCGCGCTCGACATCATGTCGCGCGCGATCGGCCACGCGGTGGCGGCGCTGTCCGAGGACACGTTCGCGATCAACGGCGTGGGCAACCCGCGCGTCGACGCGATCGAGGCGGAGGCACGGTGCCTGAACGGCACCGCCTACGTCGCCGTCCGTGCGACCAACGGCGAGGACGAGCCCGTCTCGCTGCGCCTCGTCACGCCGTTCGGGCAGCGGGCGTTCGGTCAGGTCGCGCCCGACGCGAACGCGTACCAGTCGTTCTCCACCCGGTCGGCGTCGGTCGACTCCGGCACCGTGAGCGTCGTCGCGCGCCTCGCGGGCGGCGGGGAGAACCACTCGCAGACGTACGACGTCGCGTACGACGCGATCGCCTGCGGCTGACGCAGGGTCGTTAGACGGGCGGGGCCGTCCTCCACGGGGAGGGCGGCCCCGCCTGCGTCCGCGGACGAGCGCCGAGCGCCATGCGGCGCGACGGGTCGGCGGGGTCGCCCCCGCCGGGTCTACGCTGGCCCGCGGTGCGCCGTCGGGCGGCGCGACGGACAGGGGGGTCACGTGGCGAAGGAACCGTTCCTCACGACGACGGACGACGAGCCGGGCGAGGGCCCCGACCTTCCCGGCACGACGTCGGGCGACGAGCGCAGCACCCTCGCGCGGCTGCTCGGCGAGAAGCGCCTCCTGCGCGTCCCCGCCCTCCCGGCGCTGCCGCGACCCACGCTCCCGCGGCCCTCGTTCTCGCTGCCCGTCCCGCTCCCCGGCCGTCGCGCGCGGCGCGACGCCGTCGACCCGGCGCGCGAGTCGGCTCCCGAACCTGACCTCGACACCGCGCTCGAGGACGCGCTCGTCGAGGCGCTCACGGACGACGCTGCCGTGGCCGACGGCGCCGACGGCGCGGACGGGGGTCTGCTCGACGGCGCCGGAGAGGACGGCGCGTTCGACGAGGTCGTCGCGGAGTGGGTGCGGCGCGCGATCGCCGCCTACCCGCGGCCGTCGTACCCGCTCGAGCGCGAGTGGGACGTGTCGGTCCAGGGGGTCGTGCGGCTCGTCCCGTACGTGCCGCGGTTCGCGACGGCGCCGCTCGCGCTGCTCGACCGGTTCGGCGCCGTGACGATCGGCCCGCAGCGGGTGGGACTCGACGGCAAGGACGTGGACTGGGACCGCGTGGTCGAGGTCCGCACGGCGCCCGCGTGGACGTGCCTGTCGGCCGAGGCGCTGGAGGTGAACCTCGCGCAGTACGTCGTGGCGCTGCCCCCGCTGCCCGGCCGCGCGTGGGTGCTGCGCAAGATCAGCGAGCTCCTGCTCTCGCTCTACCTCGCCGTGCTGCCGCCGGACGCGGACGGCGACGACGTCGTCTCCGACGCGCACGCGCTGCTCGGCGCGTCCGGCGACGAGGGCGACCCGGCGGACCGGCCCGACGGCGACGCGGACGTGGCCGACGCGGACGCGCCACCGGACCCGATGTTCGACCGGGTGGTCACGCAGGTCGTCTACCGGCGGCGGTTCGGGACGGGCGAGGCGCAGGCGAGCACGACGTCCGTCCTGCTCCAGCTCGCGCTGCGCGGCGCGACGGACACGATCGTCCGCACGGCCGCGGAGCGCGGGGTCGAGGTCGTGCACGTCCGCGCCGAGGACACGAGCGTCGGATCGGTCGTGGCGCGCGCGGCGACGTGGCGCCGCACGGCGCTCGACCTGCGCGAGCGCGTGGACCGACGCCTCGGGCGCTGACGGCTACCGGTCGAGCGCCTCGAGGATGGGGGTGTCGCCGGCGGTGAACCGGACGAAGCGGCCGACCGTCGCCGGGGTGCGCACGGCCTGCGCGACGACCATCGCGACGTCTGCGCGCGAGACCTGCGAGGCCGCGCCGCCCGGGACGTCGTCGGCGCCGTCGAGCCCGTCGGCACCGTCCCCGACGACGCGGATCGCGCCGGTCGGGTCGTCGTCGGTGAGCGTGCCCGGCCCGAGGATGGTCCAGTCGAGGTCGGTGCCGCGCAGGTGGTCGTCGGCGGCGAGCTTGGCGTCCGCGTAGGCGAAGAAGCTCGAGTCCGGGTCGACGCCGTGGTCCGGCACGGACCCGATCCACGAGACCATCAGGTAGCGGCTCACGCCGGCGGCCGCGGCGGCGTCCATGGTGCGGCTCGCGGCGTCGCGGTCGACGGCGTAGGTGCGCTCCGGGTCCCCGCCGCCCGCCCCGGCGGACCACACGACGGCGTCGAACCCGCCGAGCGCGGCGGTGAGCTCGTCGACGGAGGAGCGCTCGACGTCGAGCATGAGCGGCTCGCCGCCCAGGCGGCGGACGAGCGGGAGCTGTTCCTCGGCGCGCACGATCCCGGTCACGGCGGCGTCGTGGTCGACGAGGATCGGGACGAGCAGCCGGCCCACCTTGCCGTGGGCACCGACGAGGGCGATCTTCATGCGGCGGACTCCTGTCTGCTGGCGTCGAGATCGACCCGAGCGGGCGAGATCGACCCTCAGGGGGCCGATCTCGAGACGGTCAGGCCGACCTCGCGGTGAGGATCCCACCGTGCTCTCCCGAGGCCGACGCCGCCACCTGGGACGGCGTCAGGGCGCCGGGAGCGTCAGGGGCACTGCCGCGCGTTGGGTGCCGCGGCGAGCGTCACGGTCGCCGACCCCCGGAGGAGGTCGCCGCCCGCAGGATCCTGGGCGCACACCGTCCAGCCGTTCGACGCACCCGGCAGGGTGCCCGCGCCCGGGTCGCGCGCGTCGACCACGACGACGCTGGCGGCGCCGCGCTTCTCGAGGTCCGCGCGTGCCTGCTTGAGCTTGGTCTCCACGAGGTTCGGCATCGGGAACGCGGGCTCGATCTCTACCGAGACCTCGACGCCGTCGGACCCGCCGGGCGGGACCGGGGCTCCCGGCCCGGTGGTCGGGGAGCCGGTGGGCTCGGTCGTCGGACCGGGGGTCGGGGCCGCGGTCGGGAGCGCGGTGGGCGACGGCGTCGGCGTCCCGGGACCACCGGGCAGGGCCTCGGCGCGGCACCCGGCCAGCGCCGCCACGGCCACGGCGGCGAGCACGACGACGCGTGCGCGCCGCGGCAGCGCCGGGCCCGAGCGAGCCGTGCGCTGCGCTCCGCCCTGCTGCGAGATGTTCCTCTGCGTTCGGCCCGTCGTCGTCGACGGTGCCGTCGTTCGTCCTGCCACACGTGCCCCCGGTTGCCCCTGCAAACTTCCCTGCGTCTTCGAGGGTACGTGACGGTCGCGCCGGGTGCGGCCGGGAGAGGCGTCGACAGCGGGTGATCCTCGGCGCCTCAGCCGCGCCGGGGCGTCGTGCGCTTGGGCGGCCGGACGGTCGGGACGTCGCCGACGATGGGGATCGGGCGACGGTGGAACGGGAACCCGTAGCGCGTGACCAGGCCGGCGAGCGTCGTCAGCCGGTTGCGCGGCCCGATGAGCCCCATGATGTGGACGAACAGCCACGCGAGCCACGCGACGCCGCGCGTGAGGCGCAGCCTCCCGACGACCTCGGCGATCGCCGCGCGCCGGCCGATGACCGCCATGGTGCCCTTGTCGAAGTAGCGCAGGGACGTCGTCGGGCGCCCGGCGAGCAGCGCCTCGATGTTCCGCGCGACCTGCTCGCCCGACTGGATCGCGGGCTGTGCGAGCTGCGGCAGCCCGGCGGGCGAGATCGCGATGTCGCCCGCCGCGAAGACGCCCGGCAGGCCCTCGACCTGGAGGTCGTCGCCGACGACGACACGCCCGCCCTCGCCGCGCGGCAGGCCCCAGTCGTCGACCTCCTCGTGCGGGTGGACGCCGGCCGACCAGACCGTGAGGTCGGAGCGGATGCGCGTGCCGTCGGTGAGCACGACGGCGTCCGGCAGCACCTCCGCGACCCCTGCCCCCAGGTGCAGGCCGACGCCGCGGCGGCGCAGCTCCTCCGCCGCGTACCGGCGCAGCCTCGGGTGGAACGACTTGAGCACCTCGCCGCCGCGCTGGACGATCTTCACCTCGAACGCGTCGCCGTGGATCTCGGGGTAGGCGGGGCGCAGGCCCGCGGTGCGCAGCTCGGCGAGCGCCCCCGCGACCTCGACGCCCGTCGCGCCGCCGCCCACGACCACGACGCGCAGCCCCTCGTCGGTCCCGGGGTTCGCCGCCGCCTTCTCGAGGCGGATGAAGAGCGTGTCGCGGATCTTCATCGCCTGGGACCGCGAGTACATGGGGAACGAGTTCTCCTTGGCGCCCGGGGTGCCGAAGAAGTTCGCCGTGACGCCGTTCGCGACGACGAGGTAGTCGTAGTCGACCCACTCGTCGTTGAGGAGGTGAATGCGCCGCGCCTCGTGGTCGATGCCGACGAGGTGCTCGTGCACGACCCGCACGTTCCTCTGCTTGAGCCGCAGCCCGCGCAGGAAGTAGGTGACGTCGCCCGGGTTCAGCCCGCCCGTCGCGACCTGGTAGAGCAGCGGCTGGAACGTGTTGTAGACGCGGCGGTCCACGAGCGTCACGCGCACGGGCGCCTTGGCGAGCCCCTTGACGACGGCGAGCCCGGCGAACCCCGCGCCGACCACCACGACGTGCGGCAGGGAGTCGGGGGCTGCCGGACCAGGCGCAGCGGTGACGGGCTCGGGCACGGGGCCTCCTCGGGGCGACGGGGTGGGAGAGCGCCGGTGCCCGCCCGCCTGCGTCGCGGACGTCGCCGACGACGTCTGCCAGGTTACGGCGAACCCCGCCCCCGCGCCGAACAGGGCGCCGTGGGGCGAGGTAGAGCCGTGGTCGCGCGGGGTAGAGCCGTGGGTGTGCTCGACGGCGTGTGGTTGCGTTGGGTGGGCGGGGTGGGTGGTGGTGCCGCGTCTACCATCCGCCGCTCGTTCCTCGCGGCTCCCGCCAGGCCCGCCACGACGCGGCACCACCACCCACCCCGCCCGACGTCGTCTCACCCTGGTCCTCGCGCACCCGGGCGACTGCAGGACCCGCACGACCTGGGTTCTCCTTCGGCGGACCAGGGTTCTACCTCGGCAGTTGCGGGTCGGGGCGAGGGTCAGGCGCGGTGGTGCTCGACGTCGTCGCGGTCCAGGAGGTCCTCGCGGACGACGCGGCGCAGGACCTTGCCGATCTGGGAGCGTGGGAGCTCCGGCACGACGGCGAGCGTGCGGGGCAGGGCGTAGCGGGCGAGGCGCTTCTCGCCCCACTCGCGGACGGCGGCGAGGTCGACGCGCGGGGGCGAGGCGGCGTCGTCGGCGTCGTCGAGCACGACGACGGCCGCGACGTGCTCGTCCGAGCCGCTGCCCGGCACGCCCACGACGGCGACGTCGCGGACGCCCGGCATCCCGCGCAGGTGGTCCTCGACCTGGGAGGGGTACACCTTGAACCCGCCGGTGACGATCATCTCCTTGATGCGGTCGACGAGCGTGACGAGGCCGGCGTCGGGGCCGTCGAGCGCGACCCGGACGACGTCGCCGGTACGCAGCCAGCCGTCGTCGAGGAGCTGGTGCGCGGTCTCCTCGGGGCGGTTCCAGTAGCCGCGGAACACCTGCGGGCCGCGCACGAGGAGCTCGCCGCGCACGGTGGGGGGCGCGGCGGGGTCGTCCGTGGGCTCGGGGTCGGCGTCGCGCAGGTCGCCCGCGTCGAGCGCGTCGGCGTCGACCACGCGGATCTCGGTGCTGGGGAACGGGAGGCCGAGCGTGCCGGGGCGGCGGTCGTCGGAGCACGGGTTGCCGAGCGAGATCGGCGACGTCTCGGTCATGCCGTAGCCCTCGATGAGCAGCCCGCCCGTCGCGTCCTCCCAGCGCCGCGCGGTCTCGGCGGTGATGGGCATCGCGCCCGCGAACGCGAGGCGGATCGAGGTGAGGTCGGAGCCCGGGCCGGGCGCGCCCTCGGCGGCGGTGACGATGCGGTCGAACATGGGCGCGACGCCGGGCAGGAACGTCGCGGGGCGGCGCGCCTGCGCGGCGACGAACGCCTGCGGGTCGAACTTGGGGAACGCGACGAGCGTCGCGCCGATGCGCGCGGGCAGGGTGAGGCAGAACGTCAGCCCGAACGCGTGGAAGAAGGGCAGCACGCCGTAGACGGTCTCGGCGCCCTCCTCGAACGTCGCCCACGCCTGACCCTGCACGACGTTCGCGACGAGGTTGCGGTGCGTCAGCACCGCGCCCTTGGGGGTGCCCGTGGTGCCGCCGGTGTACTGGAGGAGCGCGACGTCGTCGGCGCCCGGGTGGGGGAGCGCCGGCGGGAGCGCCCGCGCGCGGCGGACGAGGTCGTGCCAGTCGGGTACCCCGGCGGGCACGGGGCCGCGCAGCGCGTCGCGCTGGGACCGCGCGCGGGCGACGGGCAGGCGGAGCGCGAGGCGGCTCCCACGCGGCAGGTCGCGCGCGATGTCGAGCCCGACGACGGTGCGCAGGCCGGGCGCGTGCGCGCGGGCCTCGAGCACGGCGGGGACGGTCTTGGTCCACACGACGGCGACGCTCGCGCCGGAGCCGGCGAGCTGGTGGGCGAGCTCGTCGGCCGTGTACGTGGGGTTGTGCTCGACGACGACGGCGCCGAGGCGCTGGACGGCGTAGAACGCGACGACGTGCGACGTGCTGTTGGGCAGCACGAGCGCGACGCGGTCGCCGTGGCGCACGCCGAGGTCGTGCAGGGCGCTCGCGGCGCGCTCGACCTGCGCGACGAGCCGCGCGTAGGTCGTGGTCGCGCCGAAGAAGTCGACCGCGACGCGGTCGGGCCAGCGCTCGGCCCCGCGGTAGAGGGCGGCCGTGACCGGCTCGTCGGGGATCTCGACGTCCGTCGGGACGCCGGGAGCGTAGCGGTCGGTCCACGGCCTCGTCGCCAGAGTGTTCACTACGCCACCGTAACCTACGGTTGCGTAGGTTCTGTGCGGCCTCGGTGCCGAGCAGGAGCGGACGGCGCGCGGCGAGGCGTCATCCCGCCAGGACGCGGTCGAGCGCCGCCCGGCCCGCGGGCCCCCAGCGGGTCTTGCCGCCGGGCAGACCCCGGTCGCCGTTCTGCCCCATGAGCAGGAGGAAGAGGGCCTTGAGCGCCGCCAGCCCGCGCGCGCGGCGGACCGTCGCGTCGTCGGCGCGCGCGTAGGCGTCGAAGAACCGCGCGGCGGTGCCGGCGGGCAGCAGCACCCAGGCGGCGGCGAGGTCCCACGCCGGGTCGCCGGCGAACAGGTCGCCGAAGTCGACGATGCCCGCGAGCGTCCCGTCCGCGACGACGACGTTCGCGGGGTGGAGGTCCCCGTGCACCCACACGGGCGGCCCCTCCCACGCCGGGACCGCGACGGCGTCGGCCCAGACGGACCGGACGGCGGCGGCGTCGTCGGGGGCGACGGCGCGCAGGAACCCCTCGAAGCCGTCCGTCGCGTCGCGGGGGTGGGCGCCCCGGTCCGTGGACGTCGGCGCGTCGGCGGGCGCCCCCACGTGCAGCGCCCGGAGGAAGCCCGCCAGCGCGTCGGCGGCGTGCGCGCCCCGCGTGATCGTGCCGTGGTCCAGCGGCTCGCCGGGGACCCAGGTCATGACCGTCCAGTGCCGCGGGAGACGCGCGGACGGCTCGCCGCACCGCACGGGCGTGGGCACGGGGAGCGGCAGGCGCGGCGCGAGCACGGGCAGCCACCGCCGCTCCTTGAGCTGGGACTCCGGTGTCGGGTCCATGCGCTGCACCCGGACGGCCAGGTCGTCCCCGAGCCGCCACATCTGGTTCCCCCAGCCGCCCGCGACCTCGCGGAGCGGCAGCCCGGCGAGGTCGGGGTGCTGCTCCTCCAGAGCCTCGCGGACGAGGTCGGCCGTGGTCCCGGTCTCCGTGGCGCTCATGCGCGCCCACGGTACCGACGCGTCGGCACCTACGCGGCGACGTCGCCCTTCAGCGGGTCCCGGCCGGCGACGGAGTGCCGGTAGCCGTAGATCGCGTAGATGACGAGACCCACGACGACCCAGCCGAGGAACCGGAGCCACGTGAGCGTCGTGAGGTTGGCCATGAGCCAGAGGCACGCGACGCCGGACACGATCGGCAGCACGGGCGACCACGGCACCTTGAACGAGCGCTGCAGGTCGGGCCGCGAGCGGCGCAGGATCGGGATGCCGAAGCTCACGAGGACGAACGCGGAGAGCGTCCCGATGTTGATCATCTCCTCGAGCAGCTCCACCTGGGAGAGCCCGGCGATGAGCGCCACGACGATGCCCACCCCCACCTGGAGGCGGACCGGCGTGTGGTACCGGTGCGAGGTCCGCGAGATGCCGCGGGGGAGGAGCCCGTCGCGGCTCATCGCGAACACGACGCGCGTGAGGCCGAGCAGCAGCACCATGATCACCGTCGTCAGCCCGATGAGGATGCCGACGGAGATCACGCGGCCGGCCCAGTCCGCGCCCACGAGGATGAACGCCGTCGTGAGGGACGGCGCGTCGGACTCCGCGAGCTCGGTGTACGACACCATGCCCGTCACGACGAGCGTCACGAGGATGTACAGGACGGTGACGATCGCGAGGCCGCCGAGGATGCCGCGCGGGAGCGTGCGCTGCGGGTCCTTGGCCTCCTCGGCCGTGGTCGCGACGACGTCGAACCCGATGAACGCGAAGAACACGAGCGCGGCGCCCGCGAGCAGGCCCATGACCCCGTACGTCGTGGGCTCGAGCCCCGTGAGGAAGCCGACCAGCGGCTGCTCGAGCGCCGACTGCTCCGGCGCGGGCTGGGCGGGCGGCACGAACGGCGAGTAGTTCGAGGCGTCGACGAAGAAGAACCCGACCACGATGACGAACAGCGTGATGCCGACCTTGATGACCGTGAACACGCTGTTGACGCGCGTGCTGAGCTTGGTGCCGATCGCGAGCAGCGCGGTGAACACCGCGACGATGAACACCGGGCCCCACTCGAGGTCGACCGGACCGATCGGGATCGTCAGCGGCAGGTCGATGCCGAACAGCCCGAACGCGTCACCGAGGTAGACGCCCCAGAACTTCGCGATGACCGCCGACGCGAGCAGCATCTCCAGGATGAGGTCCCACCCGATGATCCAGGCGACGAGCTCGCCCATCGTCGCGTAGGAGAACGTGTACGCCGACCCGGCGACGGGGATCGCGGACGCGAACTCGGCGTAGCACATGACGGCCAGGGCGCACACGATCGACGCGATGACGAACGAGACGATGACGCTGGGCCCCGCGTAGTTCGCGGCGGCCGTCGCTCCGACGGAGAAGATGCCCGCGCCGACCGCGACCGCGACCCCGAGGACCGCGAGGTCCCAGGAGGTCAGGCTGCGCTTGAGCGAGCGTTCCGGGTCGTCGATCGCCGCGAGCGAGTCCTCGACGGACTTGCGACGGAACAGGCCGGTCCTCGTGGCCACGGGTTCGCCTCCCCGGCGTCGGTGACAGGTCCGTCCATTGAACCGGTCCCGCGCCGACGTCGCGCGGTGGCGGTCCGGTCGCCCGTCCCCGGCCGGCGACCGTCAGGCCGGGTGCCAGCGCGCTCCCCAGCGGCGGGTCAGGCGGCCGCCCGACGTCGCGGCGTGGGCGCGCACCCCGGCCTCCACCGCGTCGGCGACCGCGTGCGCGGCCGCGTCCGTGTCGGCGAGGAAGCGGACGGTGACGCGGGCCTCGCCGCGCACGACGCCGACGTCGTACGCCTCGACCGTCGTCAGGGCGCGCGCCGCCGCCGCGGCGGCGGGGAGCACGGCCTCGGGGTCGGCGCCCGGGCGCAGCAGGCCCACGGCGAGGGTCACGCGGTACGACGGCACGGCTCAGCCGAGCTCCGGCAGGCCGGCCTCGTCGCACGGGTCGAGGTCGACCGGGCCGGACACGTCGAGACGGACCAGGTCGCCGTCGGCGGTCACGCGCACCGACCACCCCGCCGGGTCCGTGGCCTCGACCGAGGCGGACCCGCCGTGCTCGGCCTCGACCACGTCGGACGGCTCGCCGAACCCGTGCTCGTCGAGCACCGGGGCGATCGCGTCGGGGACGTCGGCGAGCAGGCCGTACGCGTCCTCGCCCCCCGGCGTGGCCCGGGCGTCGGGGAGGAAGACGACGCAGCGACCGTCGTCCTGCGCCGTCGCCGTGGCGCCCCCGTCGTCGTCGGTCCAGCCGTCCGCGCCGTAGACGTCGTGGACGGCGGCGAGGACGTCCTGGCGGGTCTGCTCGTACGCCGTGACGGCGTCCGGCGCGGGCGGCTCCGCCGGCTCGTCGGCGCCGCACGCGGCCACGGTGGCGAGGGCAGCCAGCACGAGCACCACCCCCGCGGCCCGCGCGGGCGCGCTCTCGCGCCGTGTCGTGGCCAGCTCCGTCATGGGTCCCCCTCGGTCGTCGCGTGCGCGTCCGCGGGGGACGCTACCAGCGCCGTCGGACGCGCGGCCCGCCGCGTGGATGGGGAGCACGACCCATGGACCGGCGTGGGCGCGCGGCGGTACGGTCTCGGCGACCTGCGGGCGAGGGGGAGACATGAGCGGGATGTACGGGGCGGACGTCGCACAGCTGCGACAGCTCGGACAGCGGTTGTCCGAGGCCGCCGACAGGCTGACGTCGCTGCGCGGCGAGCTCGACGCGCTGGTGACGTCCAGCCCCTGGGAGGGGCCGGACGGCGACGCGCTGCGCGGTGAGTGGTCCACGTCGCACGGCCCGGCCGTCGCAGCGGTCGGAGCGGTCCTCGGGGACGCGGCGACCGCCGTCGTGCGCCAGGCCGACCAGCAGGAGAGCGCGAGCACGGACGGCGCCGCCGGATCCAATGGCGGCGGGTCCGGCGGGGGCGGCGGCGACCGCAGCACGCCGGGCGAGGACGGCGACCGGCCCGGCGACCCGGACCTCACCGACGACCTCGGCGACTACGAGGACGTCCCGCCGATCGACCTCGAGAACGAGGACTTCTCGATCGACGACATCAACCAGGGGCAGGTCGGGGACTGCTGGTTCCTCGCCGGCCTGGGCGCGGTCACGACGACCGACCCGAACTTCCTGCGCGAGCACATCCGGCTCAACGACGACGGCACGTACACCGTGACGATGTACAAGGACGGCGAGCCGGTCGAGATCGTCGTGGAGCCGACGGTGCCGGAGAACGGCGTCGGCGGCCAGAACGGCGAGCCGAACTGGGTCTCGATCTACGAGAAGGCGGCGGCCGAGTACTTCGGCGGCGACTACCAGGACATCGACGGCGGCCACTCCGACGACGCCTTCGAGGCCATCACGGGCCGCCCGGCCGAGCGGTCGGGCGAGCTCAGCCTCTCCGACATCCAGGACCGGTTGAAGGACGGGCCCGTCGCCGTGGGCACGGAGGACGACGACGCCTTCTGGTTCTGGGAGGACGAGGTCGACGACAGCCGCATCGTCCCCAACCACGCGTACGTCGTCACCGAGGTCAAGGAGGTGGACGGCGAGCTGAAGATCCACGTCGTCAACCCGTGGGGACCCGGCGGCGGGATGCTGGACGGCGAGCAGAAGGTCGGCGACCTCTGGCTCACCGAGCAGGAGTACAAGGAGAACTTCGACTCGGTCTACACGGGAGGCTGACGCATGGCAGGCAACGACGAGGTGCGCCGGGCGCGGGTCCCGCAGGGGGCGCAGGCGGAGTTCGCCGACGTGCGGGTGGGCGTGATGCGCGTCGGCGTCGGCGCAGGGCGCGCGCTCGCGCAGCTCGCGGTCCGCTCGCCGCGCGGCGAGGACGTCCTGCGGGCGGACCTCGGGGACACGATCGACCTGCACGGCGCGGGCATGCTCCACGTCGACGACGTGGAGGGGGAGCCAGGGACGTCGAGCGGCGCGGTCACGTTCACGTTCACGCCCGCCTGAGCCGCGCGGTCGGCGCCGGCGCTCAGCCTGCCGCGTCGGCGGAGAGCACCGCGACGAGGAAGTCGGCGTCCGGGGTCCACGGGCGCAGGTCCCACGTCGCGAGGGCGAGGTCGAGGTGCAGCCCGGCCTCCTCGGCGTCGGCGAGGAACCGCTCGGGCGCGTAGCCACGCCCGGTCCCGAAGCCGACGACGGCCCGTCCGCCCGGCGCGAGGTGCGCGCGAAAGCGGCGCAGGACCTCGACCTCGGTCCCGGGCGCCAGGAACGTCATGACGTTGCCCGCGCACACGACCGCGTCGAACGGCTCCGTGACATCCTCGGACGGCAGGTCGAGCTCGGCCAGGTCGCCCACGCGCCAGTCGGGCCCCGGGTGGTCGGCGCGCGCGGCCTCGATCAGCACCGGGTCGACGTCGACCCCGACGACGGTGTGGCCGTGCGCGAACAGCTTCGCGCCGACGCGTCCCGGTCCGCACCCGGCGTCGAGCACCCGTGAGCCACGGGGCAGCATGGCGTCGACCAGCCGCGCCTCGCCCGCGAGGTCGGCGCCACGGGCTGCCATCGCCCGGAACCGCTCGACGTACCAGGTGGAGTGCGACGGGTCGGCGGCGGTCTTCTGCTCCCAGCGCGAGGGACGGGTGGCGCTCATGGCGACGACGCTACCCGCGCGGGGTGAGACCGGTCCCGTGACCTTGGTCCCCGGTGTCCTCCGCCTCGGCGCGCTGCGAGAATCGGAGGATGTCTCCCGCCGCACCGCCCGCCGCACCGCCCGCCGCACCCGACACCGCGCCCGTGACCGACCTCGCCTCCAGCGCCCCGACGGGCGAGGTCCTCGCCGTGTGCCGCGTGCACGCGCTCCTGCCCGACGCGGGGCCCGTCGGCGTCACCGCGATCGACAAGCGGCCCGTGGACGGGCCGGTGAAGGTGCGACGCCTCGGTCTCTACGCCGACCTCCAGGCCGACCGGGCGAACCACGGCGGCGAGGAGCAGGCCGTGTACGCGTACGGGCAGGACGACGCCGACTGGTGGGTCGGGCAGCTCGAGCGCGAGGTCCCGCCCGGCCTGTTCGGGGAGAACCTGCGCGTGCGAGGCATCCCCGTGAGCGAGGCCGTCGTGGGGGAGCGCTGGTCCGTCGGTACCGCGCTGCTCGAGGTCACCCAGCCCAGGACGCCGTGCTCGACGTTCGCGCGCCGGCTCGGCGAGGACAAGTGGGTCAAGCGCTTCACCGCCGCGAACCGGACGGGCGCGTACCTGCGGGTCGTGCGCAACGGCGAGCTGCGCGCGGGGGACGCGGTGACGGTGTGCTACCGGCCCGAGCACGGCGTGACCCTCGCCGACTGGTTCGGGGCGTGGAACGCGCGCGGCGCGGACCCCGAGCGCGCGGTGGACGTCGCGCGCCGCCTCATCGTCGCGCACCTCGAGGGCGACGTCGCGCTGACGGACGAGATGCTGGCCCGCGCCGAGATCGCGGTCGGGCGGGGCATCGAGGACTGACGCGTCAGCGCTCCGCGCGCGGGATGCGCGGGGCGCGCGGGCCGCGGGGCGGCTCGTTCGGCGGCCACTCGCCGTCGTCGGAGCCGTCGTCGGCGGTGAAGAGGAGGTCGTGCAGGCGGACCTGGACGTTCTCGACGTCGGGGACGTCGTGCAGGTTCAGCCCCGGCTTGTCGGTCGCGTCGGAGATGACGAGCGTCCCGCACCCGAAGATCCGGTCGATCGGGCCCTTCTCGTAGTTCACGTCGTTGATGCGGTACAGCGGGATGTCGCGTCCGGTGCGCGTGATGATGCCCGAGCGCATCGCGATGCGCTTGTTCGTCACGGTGTACTCCGTGGTCCGCCAGCGCAGCCACGGCACCAGCACCCAGACGATCGCCGCGACGAGGGCGAGGCCCGCGACGACCCAGCGGACGACGTCGTTCGGGACGAGCACGACCGCCACGACGACGGCCGCGACGAGGGCGACCAGCAGCACGAACGGCCAGAACAGCGCCTTCGCGTGCTCCTTGAGCTCCATGACGACGTGCTCGCCCTCGGTGAGGTGCTTCTCGCTCAGACCCATGGGCAGCATGGTGCCACCTCGCGGTCCGCGGGGGGAGAGCCGTCCCGCCGTCGGCCGGCCCGGGGGTCAGTCCTGTGCCGAGAGGTTCCAGCCCTCGATCGTGCGCAGCCCGTGCCCGTACCCCAGCAGGCAGATCGCGGCGGTGCCGAGCTCGAACCGCGCTCCCAGGCCGGGGTCGACGCCGAGCCACACGGTCGCGAGGACACGGAGCAGGTGCCCGTGCGCGAACAGGACGACGTCCTCGCCACCCTGCAAGGTCGGCTCGACGCGCCGGAGCACGCGCCCGGCCCGGTCGGCCACGTCCGTGAGCTCCTCGCCCCGGTGGCCGTTCGCCGCCGCGAGGACGTTGACGCCGTCCCGGAAGATCAGCCACTCGTGGCCCAGCTGCTCGCCGACGTCGACCGCGGTCCGTCCGTCGACGGGACCGTAGTCCCACTCGGCGAGGTCGTCGTCGGTCTCCGCGTCCGGGAACCCGGCGAGGTCGGCGGTGCGTCGCGCGCGCTGGCGCGGGCTCGAGAGCACGACGGCGGGGCGTCGACCCCGGCGGTCGGCCCACCGCTGGAGCCACACGCCGGCCGCGACGGCCTGCTGCTCGCCCGCGACCGTGAGGGGGATGTCCGACCGGCCGGTGTGGCGGCCGCTCGCGCTCCACTCGGTCTCGCCGTGGCGCACGAGGACGAGCTGCGGGTCGGGGACGGTGTCGGTCGCGGTCACGGGTCGGCCTTCCTGCGGGGGTCCTCCAGCAGGATCACCCGGGGACGCCCGGGGCGCGCGTCGGGGGTGTCAGCCGGGGACGCCGTCGACGCCGTTGATCGCGAGGAACACGACGAGGGCGCCGAGCAGGACGACGGCGATCCCGGTCGCGACGAGCAGGACGGTGCGGGGGCGGACGCGCACGGGGACTCCGGAGGTCGGGGGTGGGACGGTCGACCCCATTCTCGCGCGCCGGGGTGGGTGGTCCCCGTTAGCGTCGGTACGGACACGGAGGGGCGGCGACGACGCCGCCGGGGAGGGGGGACGAGATGGTGCACGAGACGGCGGACGGGGAGATCGCGTACGGGAGCCCGGAGTTCGACTGGTCGATCCTCACGGTACCGACGGCGCTCGCGGTCGTGCGCGGCCAGCTCGGGTTCTCGTGGCTCGAGGTCGCGGAACGGCTCGCGACCCTCACCCAGGCGGAGCTCGAGTGGGAGCCCGGCCCGGACGCGTTGCGCGTCGTGCGGCGCGGCACCGAGCGCACGCCGCGCACGCTCGGCGTCGGCGACTGGGTGATGGAGTGGCCGGACGGCCCGGACTCGTCGCAGCCGCGGACGATCGGGTGGCTGGTCGCGCACCTCACCGAGGCCTTCTTCGAGCGGTGGGAGTGGACGTTCGGACCCCACGAGCGCCGTCGCGACACGGTGGCGTTCTCGGGCGAGGTCGGTGCCGCCGTCGCGGGGCTGCGGCACGAGGTGGACCGGTGGCGGGCGGGGGTCGACGCGCTGCCGGACGAGGGGGCGTTCACGGTCGGGCTCAGCCAGGCGACGGAGATCGACGCGCAGTCGCCGTTCGTCCACCTCGTCGCGCACATGAACCGCGAGCTGATCCACCACGGCGCGGAGATCATGGTGCTGCAGGACCTCTACCGTGCGGCGAACGTCACGCCCTGACGCTCGGCCCGGGGGAATCGTGCGGTCGTCCAGATGGTTGAACGGTCACATGACGACGAACAGCCCCGCCGCGACGGACGCGACGGCCCCCACGGTGAAGATCGACATCTGGTCCGACGTCGCGTGCCCCTGGTGCTACGTCGGCAAGCGGCGCCTCGAGACGGCGCTCGGTCGGCTCGCCGAGGCCGGCGACGGCCCGCAGGTCGACATCGAGTACCACTCGTTCGAGCTGGCGCCGGACACCCCGGTCGACTTCGACGGCACCGAGGTGGACTTCCTCGCGGGGCACAAGGGCATGCCGCGCGCGCAGGTCGAGCAGATGCTCGGGCAGATGACCCAGCTCGCCGCCGCCGAGGGTCTGAGCTACGACTTCGACGCGCTCCAGCACACCAAGACCCTCACCGCCCACGAGCTGCTGCACCACGCGAAGGCGCACGGCAAGCAGGTCGAGATGAAGGAGCGCCTCCTCAAGGCGTACTTCGAGGAGGGGCGGCACGTGGGGCGCGTCCAGGAGCTCGCGGACCTCGCGGCCGAGGTCGGGCTCGACCGCGCCGAGGCCGTCGCGGCCCTCGAGGACGGCCGCTACGCCGACGACGTGCAGGCGGACATCGACCAGGCGCGTGCCTACGGGATCAACGGGGTGCCGTTCTTCGTGGTCGACGGCCGGTACGGCGTCTCGGGCGCCCAGGACCCCGCGGTCTTCGTCCAGGTGCTCCAGCAGGCCGTCGCGGAGCGCGACGCCGCCTGACTCGTCCGCTCTGCGAGACGAGGTTCGGAGAGCGACGTATCTCACACCCCGGTGCGGTGGACCTGCGACTCGGTATCACCGAGACTGGGACGCAGCCCGCACCGACGCCGGCTCCACACGTGCACCGGCGCCCGTGATTCCCACGAGGAGGCCTCAGATGACCGACACCACGACGAACCTCTACCACTCCATCGCGAACCCGCGCCGCACCACGCTCATGAGCGTGAGCGCCGCGGACGCGGCCGCCCCGCACCGCGAGACCGCGCCGTCGCTCACGCTCGTGGGCGCGGACGACGCCGCGGTCTGCGTCGACGGGGTGTGCGCGCTCCCCGAGTAGACCCGTGAGCGCAGGAAAGAGTCGCCGGAACGCCAGGTTCCGGCGGCTCTTTCGTGTCTTCAGGGAGGCGCGTGGCCGTCAGTTCGACCGGTGGTCCTGGATCGAGAGGCGCGGCCCGCGCCGAGGCGCGTGCGCCCTGCCGGAAAGCTCCAGGAGCCGGACGACGCGATAGCGGTGCGGGGAGTACGGCGCGAGGAGCTCGAGCATGCGCTCGTCGTCGACGCGCTCGCCGACGAGCGCCCAGCCGACCGCCTTGGCGAGGTGGTAGTCGCCCACGGACACGGCGTCGGCGTCGCCCAGCGCGCGCTGCGCGACCTCGGCCGCGGTCCACACGCCCACGCCGGGGACCGCCTGGAGCCGGGCGTGCGCGGCGGCGGAGCCCTGCGCGTCGAGCAGCGCGCCGCACTCCTCGAGTCGGCGGGCGACGCGCGCGGCCGCGACCACGGTCCGCGCACGACCCGGGTCGACGTTCGCCCGGTGCCAGTCCCACGACGGGACGCGCGCCCACGTGGCGGCGTCGGGCACGACGAGCATCCCGGCGTCGCCCGCGGGACCGGGTGCGCGCTCGCCGTACCGGCGCAGGAGCCACCCCCACGACCGCCACGCGGCGACCGTCTGGACGCGCTGCTCGAGGATCGCGGGGACGAGCGCCTCCAGCACGCGGCCGGTGCGGGGGATGCGCAGCCCGGTGCTGCGCCGGTGCGCGTCGCGCAGGGGCGCGGGCGGGATGAAGCCGGTGTCGTCGTCCTGCTCGCCCAGCAGGTGGGGGAGGGCGTCGAGCGCCTCCTGGGCGCCCGGTCCCCAGGCGTGCCCGACGACGTCGCGCGGCCCGGTCTGGGCGAGGCGGCAGGTCGCGGGGCCGGCGGGCATCCGCGTCGTGCGCCAGACGTCCCCGGACGGCGTGCGGCGGAACGTCGGGTCGTAGGGCCCGCGGGAGAGCCGCCCGAGCGTGAGGTGCAGGTCCAGGGGTCGGTCCGACCGGACACGCTGGACGAGCGCTCCACCGAGCACGGCGCCCGCGCCCGGACCGCCGCCGACCGCGTGCTCGGCGGGCGCTGGGCTCGGGCTCGGCACGACGGTCACCGGACCATCGTCCCACCCGCCGCCGACGGCCGAGCACGTCGTTGCGCGCCGTCGAGCACGACCTTGATGTCGTTATCCGCTCGATAGCGACACCAAGGTCGTGTTCGGCGGGTGAGGGTCAGTCGAACAGGGTGTCCATGTCCCACGCGGGCTCGGGCGCCGGCTGCCTCGGCGCCGGGGCGTGCGTGGCGACGGGTGTGGCGGCGGGCACCCGGCCCGCGGGGCGCGTGGGGTCGCCGAGCTCGGGGACGAGCGTGCCGTCGAGGTCGCCGCGACCGGCGGCCCAGTCCTGGGCGGCGAGTCCCGCGAGCTGGTCGGCGCGCTCGTTGAACGGGTCGCCGACGTGGCCGCGCACCCAGCGGAACCGCACGGGCCCCGCGCGCTCGGTGATGACCCGGTCGATCGCCTGCACGAGCTCGAGGTTCTTCACGGGTTGCCCGCCCGCGGTGCGCCACCCCTTGCGCTTCCAGGCGACGACCCACTCCGACGCGCACTTGATGGCGTACTGGGAGTCGGACTCGATGAGCAGCGGCTCCGCGCCCGGGTGCGCGCGGACCGCCTGGAGCAGCGCGGTCAGCTCGGCGACCTGGTTGGTCCCGCTCACGGCGCCGCCGGAGTCGAACGTGCCGTCGTGGTTGATCCACGCCCACCCGATGGCGCCGCCCGGGTTGCTCAGGCACGAGCCGTCGGTGCTGACAGTGATCACAGCGCTCCTCGATCACGGACGTCCCCGCCCGCCGGCTGCGGCGCGGGGAGGCGAATGCGTCGAGCCACATTGTCCCCCGGACCGGAGGGTCGTGGGACCACGCGTCCGCGGGCGGCTGGTCGGGGTCGCCTCAGGGGAGAACCGGGGGGATACCCCATGGTGCCGCGCGCGCACGCGGTCGAGGCTGGGACGCATGGTCGCGTGGGTCGTGGAGCTGTGGGGACAGGTCGAGGCGTGGCTGCTCGCGCTCGTCGACTCCGTGTGGGCGCTGCCGACGCTCTTCGCGACGACCGCGGGCGACGGGTTCTTCCCGCCGATCCCGGGTGAGACGGTCATCGTGATGCTCGCGGTGGGCGCCCAGTCCGGCGGGGGCGTCGCCTGGGGGCTCGTGCTGCTCGTCGCGGCGCTCGGCGCCTGGTGCGGCGACCAGCTCGCCTACGCGCTCGGGCGGGCGCTGGGCACGCGCGCGCTGCCGGCGCTGCGCGGCCCGCGGGGTCAGCGTGCCGTCGCGTGGGCGACGCGGTCGCTCGACCGACGCGGGGCGTCCGTCGTCCTGGGCGCGCGCTTCGTCCCCGTCGGGCGGACGGCGGTCAACGTGACGGCGGGGGCCGTGGGCTTCTCACGCCGCCGCTTCATGGCGCTCTCCGCCGTCGCCTCGGTCGCCTGGGCCACGTACTCGGTCCTCATCGGCACGCTCGCCGCCGCCTGGGTCGGCGACAGCCCGCTCCTCGCCGTCGTGGTGGGGGTCGTCGGCGGGATCCTCCTCGGCGTCCTCGTCGACACCGTGGTCCGCCTCCGGGCGGCACGCCGGGAGCGGGACGCCGCCCTGGTGCCGGGGCCCGTCACGAGCCCGGTGCCCGGTGACGGCACCCCGGAGACGGACCCCGCGCTGGTCGCCTGCCCCGGCCCGGCGCGGTAGGGCCTGGTCGCACGCGGGCCGTCCGCAGGGCGAAGCAGGAGGGCCCCGGTCGACGACCGGGGCCCTCCTGTGCGTCAGCGGGTCGGTCAGGACACGCCGAGCAGGTCGATCACGAAGATCAGCGTCTTGCCGGACAGGCGGTGGCCGCCGCCCGCGGGGCCGTAGGCGAGCTCCGGCGGCACGACGAGCTTGCGCCGCCCGCCCACCTTCATGCCGGGGATGCCCTGCTGCCAGCCCGCGATGAGGCTGCGCAGCGGGAAGTTGATCGACTCCCCGCGGTTCCACGAGGCGTCGAACTCCTCACCCGTCTCGTACTCGACGCCGAGGTAGTGCACGTTCACGGTCGCGCCCGGCGTGGCCTCCGGGCCGTCGCCGACGGTGATGTCCTCGACGACGAGCTCCGTGGGCGCGGGGCCCTCCGGCGCGTCGACCTCGGGGCGGGACAGCTCGTTCTCTCCAGTGGTCATGCTCCGATCCAACCACGACGGCGGACGACGGGCGGGCCCGAGGTTGGGGGCGCCCGGAACACCGGTCGGGGGGACCCCCGGACCCGCGTTCGGCCGCGCGCAACACGGCGCCGCCGAAGATCGCCATCATGGAGGCATGTCCTCCACGCCTGAGCCGCACACCGGCCTGCCCGCCGGCACCCCGCGCGGGGTGCCGTCGGGCGCGGACCCGGCCCCCGCCGTCGGGCACCGACCGACCCCGCAGGAGATCCGGCGGTGGCGCCGGTTCCTCGCCGACGAGCGCGCGGAGGCCGCGGTCTACCGGGACCTCGCGAGCCGACGGAGCGGGGAGGAGCGCGACATCCTCCTGGCGCTCGCGGACGCGGAGAAGCGGCACGAGCGGCACTGGCTCGACCTGCTCGGCGACGACGTCGGCAAGCCGCTGCGCGGCGACTGGCGCACCCGGACGCTCGGCTGGCTCGCGCGCCGGTTCGGCGGCGTGTTCGTCCTCGCCCTCGCGCAGCGCGCCGAGGCGCGCTCGACGTACGACACCGACGCCGACGCGACACCCACGATGGCCGCGGACGAGCGGATCCACGAGGAGGTCGTGCGCGGGCTCGCGACGCGGGGGCGCAACCGCATGTCGGGCACCTTCCGCGCCGCGGTGTTCGGCGCGAACGACGGGCTCGTGTCCAACCTCGCGCTGATCCTCGGCATCGGGGCGTCGGGGGCCTCGAACAGCACCGTCCTCCTCTCGGGGCTCGCCGGCCTGCTCGCGGGTGCGCTGTCCATGGGCGCGGGGGAGTACGTGTCGGTGCGGTCGCAGCGCGAGCTGCTCGACGCCTCGACCCCCAGCCCGCAGGCGTCCGCCGCGCTGCCGGACCTCGACGTCGACGCGAACGAGCTCGCGCTCGTCTACCGGGCACGCGGCATGGCGCCGGTCGAGGCGGAGGCGCACGCCGCCGACGTCCTCGCGACGTACACGCAGCAGACCGTCATCGCCCCGCCGCCCAGCGCGGACGAGCACGAGACGCACGGGACGGCCATGGGGGCGGCGGTGTCGTCGTTCCTGTTCTTCGCGTCCGGCGCGCTCATCCCCGTGCTGCCCTACCTCTTCGGCCTCACGGGGTTCGTCGCCGTGGGTGTCGCGGCGCTCCTCGTGGGGATCGCGCTCCTCGCGACCGGCGCGACGGTCGGCCTGCTCTCGGGGACGTCGCCGCTGACGCGCGCCATGCGGCAGATCGGCATCGGCTTCGGCGCGGCGGCCGCGACCTACCTCCTCGGCCTGGTGTTCGGGGCAACCGTCGGGTGAAAACGGACGCTCCCGGTGGTGAGCGTCACACGGGCATGCCTACCGTGACCCCGGACGGGCCTGCCGGCCCGCCGCTTCGCTGCACCGACGACCCACGGGGCACACGATGGACGCGACGCACGACGCGCAGGGCAGGCGCGCACCAGCCGCCCGTCGCTGGCTCGTGCGCGCGCTCGTGGCCGGTGGCGGTCTCGGTGCCGGCCTCGCGTTCGCCGTCGCGACGGCGGGCGGGGCGTCCGCCGCGGACGACCCGCTCGGACTCGGCAAGGCCCTGTCGCCCGTGACCTCGACGGTCCAGACCGTCGTGGACCCGGTCGTGCAGGAGGTCGTCAAGCCCGTCGTGCGCGACGTCGTCGCCCCCGTCGTCCAGCCGGCCGCCCCGGTCGTCGAGAAGGTCGTGACCCCGGCCGCGCCCGTGGTCGAGGAGGTCGTACGACCCGTCGCCCCGGTGGTGGAGCAGGTGGTCACACCGGCCGCCCCGGTGGTCGAGCAGGTCG
Organism: Cellulosimicrobium sp. I38E; assembly: GCF_001647255.1. Classification (NCBI taxonomy): domain Bacteria; kingdom Bacillati; phylum Actinomycetota; class Actinomycetes; order Micrococcales; family Promicromonosporaceae; genus Cellulosimicrobium; species Cellulosimicrobium sp. I38E. The sequence continues at coordinate 16,748 of NZ_LUAZ01000018.1, read as the reverse complement.
TGGCGCCGGTGGCACCCGTCGTGCAGCCCGTGACCGACGCCGTCGCGCCCGTGACCACGCCGGTCCTCGACGCGGTCGTGCCGGCCGCGACGCCGGTGGTCGAGGCGGTCGCCCCGGTGGTGAACCCGGTCCTCGAGACCGTGGCGCCGGCGCTCGACCCGGTCGCGCCCGTCCTGGAGGCGCTGACCCCGGTCCTCGACGTCCTGGCGCCGGTCACCGACCCTGTCCTCGGTCCCGTCACCGGGCCGCTCACGCCGCTGGACCCGCTCGCGCCCGTGCTGCCCGAGGCGCCCGGGCCGGGCCCGGAGGTTGCGGGCCCGGCCGATCCGGCGGAGCCGGGAAGCTCCGCGCCGAACACTTCTGACCCCGGCCCGGCGGCTCCGTCGGCGTCGGCCGGCGTGCCCCCGTCCGCACCGGCGACCGGAGTGGATCGCGCGGGCCCGACCGCGTCGACCGGCGCCCGGTCCGGCGCGCCGCACCCAGGGCTCGACGGTGGCGTCCTCCTCGCCGCGGTCGACGCTCCGCCGGGCACGGTCGCGCCCGCGGGCGGTCCCGCGTCACCCGGCGGCATCCCCGCCGACGGCGGCCTCGGCACCACGCCCGCGCCCTCCGGCAGCGCGCAGCGCGCCGGGTCGGGCGGCGACCTCGCGGCGGTCGGCCACGGCGCCGACGCCCCCTCCCTCTCGTCCTGGACCGCCGTCGTGGACGACGCGCGGTCGAAGCACCCCTCGACGTTCTTCGAGGTCCCCGTCTCTCCTGCCTGAGGTGGTCCGTCGCCGCGCGTCGCGCGGCAGACGCGACCCGGCGCCGTCGTGCGCCACCACCTTTGAGCAGGAAAGAGACCGATCATGCACACCTTCGTTCGGCGCGCGCTGCGCACAGCGCTCGTCACAGGCGGCCTCGTGGTCGTCGGGGCCGGAGCGGCCCACGCAGCCGAGGGCGACCTCCTCGGCGACCTCGGGCTGGACGTCTCGGTCGAGGCTCCGCTGAGCCAGGTGACCGAGGTTCTGCCCGACGTCTCGGTCGACGTGCCCGTGCACGTCCCCGTGACCGTGTCCGACGTCGCGGTGGGCGCCCTCGGCGACGCGACCGTGACCTCGACCGCCGCGCCGGCCGCCGAGCCGGCGCCCGCTCCGGAGCCCGCCCCGGCGGGTCCGGCGGACATCGACGTGGACGTCCCGGTGACGGTTCCCGTCGACGTGTCGGGTGTCGCCGTCGGCGTCCTGGGCGACGCCGCGGTGGCGCCGGCCGCGGACCCGGAGCCGGCGCCCGCACCGGCTCCCGCCCCCGCGCCGACGCACGCGGAGGACGTGGACGTCGACGTGCCGGTGACGGTTCCCGTCGACGTGTCCGGCGTCGCGGTGGGCGTCCTGGGCGACGCGGCGGTCACGCCGGCCCCGGCAGCTCCGGCCGCCCCGGCCGACGGTACCGACGACGGTGCGACCGGGTCCGGCTCGGACGTGGACGTCGACGTGCCGGTCACCATCCCCGTGGACGTCTCGGGCGTCGCGCTCGGTGTCGGCGGCGACGCGACGGTCGGCGGTGGCGCCGGTGAGGGCTCCGGCGACGGGGCCGGTTCCGGCCACGCGTCCGACGGCTCGGGCCTGCTCGACGGTGTTCTGGGCGACGGCGGCCTCGTGGACGACCTGCTCGGCGACGGTCTCCTGGGCGATGGCGTGCTCGGCGGGGACGACGGCGTCCTGGACGGGGTCCTCGGCGAGGACGGTCTCGTGGACGACCTGCTCGGCGGCGGTTCGTCGGGCGACGGCCTGCTGGACGGCGTGCTCGGCGACGACGGCCTGCTCGGCGGGGTTCTCGGGGACGACGGCGTGCTCGGCGCGCTGCCCGACCTCGACGTCGACCTGCCCGTGACGGTCCCGGTCACGGTCTGCGGCGTGGGCGTCGGCCTGCTGGGCGACGCCTCCGCCGCGTGCCCGACGGCGGCGGTCCCGACGGACCCGACGGACCCGACGGACCCGACGGACCCGACGGACCCGACGGACCCGACCGACCCGACCGACCCGACCGACCCGACCGACCCGACCGACCCGACCGACCCGACTGACCCTGCTGACCCGGGGACCTCGGACGGCACGGACGGCACCGTGACCCGGGTGCTCAACCCGGTGGCAGGGAACGGTGCCGTGGCCGCCGCCACCGGCGGCTCGACCGTCATGGCGTCGGCCCCGACGGCCCTTGCCACCACCGGTGCGGGCGGCGACCTCGGGCTGCTCGTGATGGCCGGGCTGCTCACGCTCCTCGGGCTGTCGCTCCAGCGCTTCCGTCGGAAGTCCTGGGTCGCGGACCGCGACGCCTACACCCCGGTCTTCACCGACCGGGGCTGACGTCCACGACGACGAGGACCGCCCGGGCGCCGTGCCCGGGCGGTCCTCGCGGTGCGCCGCGCTACGCGACGGCGAAGACGAGCGCCGCGATGGCGAAGCCCATGACGCCGATGGCGGTCTCCATGACCGTCCAGGTGCGGAGCGTCGTCTTGACGTCCATGTCGAAGAACCGGCCGACCAGCCAGAACCCGGAGTCGTTCACATGACTGAGCACCACGGAGCCCGCCGCCACGGACACGACGACCGCGGCGAGCTCGATCGCGTTGAAGCCGCCCGCCTCCACCGCGGGGGCGATGAGCCCGGCGGCGGTGGTCAGCGCGACGGTCGCGGAGCCCTGCGCGACGCGCAGGATCGCCGCGATGAGGAACCCGGCCACGATCACCGGCAGCCCCAGGTCGCCGAGCACGTCGGCGAGTGCGTCGCCGATGCCGGTCGCGCGCAGCACGCCCCCGAACATGCCGCCGGCCCCGGTGATGAGGATGACCGAGCAGACCGGGCCGAGCGCCGAGTCGAGGGTCTTCTCCAGCGCCGTCCCGGAGACGCCGCGACGCCGGCCCAGGACCCAGGCCGCGACGAGCACCGTGATGAGCAGCGCGACCGGCGTCGCGCCGATGGCGCGCAGGGCCTGCACGGCGGGGTTCTCCGGGTCGACGGAGCCGGCGGCGCGCAGCGCGTCGAGCCCGGTGTTGGCGAAGATCAGCACGAGCGGGAGCAGGAGGATCGCGACGACGGTGCCGAACTTCGGCGGGTTCTCGAGCTGGTCCTCGTCGGCCTCGCCGAGGATCGCCGGGATGGGTAGCTCGATGCGGCGCCCGACGTAGCGCCCGAACAGGTAGCTCGTGACGTACCAGGTGGGGATCGCGACGACGAGCCCGAGGAGGATGACGATCCCGACGTTCGCGCCGAGGAACTCGGTCGCGGCGACGGGCCCGGGGTGCGGCGGCACGTAGATGTGCATGACGGAGAAGGCACCTGCCACGGGCAGCCCGTAGAGCAGGAGGGAGCCGCCCAGCCGGCGACCCACGGAGAACACGATCGGCAGCATGACGACGAGGCCGGCGTCGAAGAAGATCGGGAAGCCGAAGATGAGCGACGCGAGGCCGAGCGCGAACGGCGCGCGCCTCTCGCCGAACTTCCCGATGAGGAAGTCGGCCATGACCTTCGCGCCGCCGCTCGTCTCGACGAGCCTGCCCAGCATCGCGCCGAGACCGACGAGCAGGGCGACGGTCGCGAGCGTCGTGCCGAACCCGGCGGTCAGCACCTCGACGACCGAGCCCGTGGGGATGCCCGCCACGACCGCGGTGAGCAGGCTGACGAGCACGAGCGCGAGGAACGCGTGCAGCTTGAGCTTGATGATGAGGAACAGCAGGAGCGCGATCGCGCCCGCGGCGATCGCGAGCAGCGGTCCGGCGGTCAGGGTCTGTGTCCAGTCCTCAGGGGGCATGGGTGTGTCTCCGTCGACGGTCGAGGTCGGTGGTCGGGTCGTGGCGCGCGCTCAGCGGGCGCCGGGTGCGCTGCTCAGCCGCGTGCGCGCGAGGATCTCGTCCACGATCTGCTCGGGCGTGGAGGCGACGTCGAGCGTGAAGCCCGGCTCGTCGTCGGCCAGGGGCTCGAGCGTCGCGAGCTGCGAGGGCAGGAGCGACGTGGGCATGAAGTGGCCGCTGCGGTGCGCCATGCGCTCCGCGAGGAGGTCGGGACTGCCGTCGAGGTGGACGAAACAGACCTGGCCCCGCGCGGTGCGCAGCAGGTCGCGGTAGGAGCGCTTGAGCGCGGAGCAGGTCACGACGCCGGAGCGCCCGGCGTCCGCCTCGGCGCTCAGCCAGTCGCGGATCGCCTCGAGCCACGGCCAGCGGTCCTCGTCGGTGAGCGGCGTCCCGGCGCTCATCTTGGCGATGTTGGCCTCGGGGTGGAACTGGTCGGCCTCGGCGTACTCGGTCCCGAGGTGCTGCGCGAGCAGCGTCGCGACGGTGGTCTTGCCCGAGCCGGCGACGCCCATCACGACGAGGTGCTGGGGCAGGGAGTGGCTCCCGGCGTCGTCGGGCCGGTCGGTGGTGCTGACGTCCGTGTCCATGTGTCGACTTCCGTGTCGGGCGGGGCGTCCGGGGCGGGTCGGCGCCGTGCCGACCGCTCCCCGGGCGGCGACCGTCGTGGTCGTCGCTGGCCTCCACTTTGGGCTATTGGTAGCACCTTTGGCAAGTGATTGATAGCACCATTCGCCGCGACTAGGCTGCGAGCATGGCGACGACGGTCCTGCACACCACCGTGCTCGACTCCCTGGGTCGTCGCATCACCAGCGGCGACGCCCCGGCCGGCACGCCGCTCACGCTCGAGTCGATCGGGTCCGAGTTCGGCGTCTCGCGCACCGTCGCGCGCGAGGTCATGCGGCTCCTCGAGGGGCTCGGCCTCGTGCGGTCGAAGCGGCGCGTCGGGCTCGTCGTCCTCAGCATCGAGGAGTGGAACGTGCTCGACCCGCGCGTCATCCGCTGGCGCCTCGAGGGCCCGGGCCGCGACCCGCAGCTCCGCACGCTCACCGAGCTGCGGCACGCCGTCGAGCCGCTCGCGGCCGCGGGGGCGGCGGTCCACGCGACCGACGACGAGCGCGCCGAGCTCGTCGCGGCGGCCGCGCGCATGCGGATGCTCGGCGAGGCGGGCGACCTCGAGGAGTTCCTCACGCTCGACGTCCGCTTCCACGAGCTCCTGCTCCGCGCGAGCGGCAACGAGATGTTCGGCGCGCTCGCCGGCGTCGTCGCCGCGGTGCTCAGCGGTCGGACGCACCTGGGCCTCATGCCCGCCTCGCCGGTGCCCGAGGCGCTGGACCAGCACGAGGCCGTCGCGCGCGCCGTCGCGGACGGCGACCCGCGCGCCGCCGAGGCGGCGATGGCGGCGATCGTCGGCGAGGTCCGCGCCGCGCTCGGCGGGGTCGACCACAAGGCCTGACCGGACGGTCTCTCGCGCGTGCCCGGCTCTACCGCGTGCCGGGCGGCGCAGCCGACCGGAGCAGGTGGGGCTACGCCGCGCCGGCCGGAGCCGGGAGCGCGTGGAGCGCGTCGACGAGCGACGCGAGCTCGGGTGTCTCCGTCGCGTCGTGCAGGGCAGCCTCGAGGGTCACGTCGTGGGTGGGCCGTGCGGCGAGCAGGAGGGCCTCGCCGGCGGGCGTGAGCTCGGTGTAGATCCCCCGGCGGTCGTCCTGGCACAGGATGCGCGTGAGCAGGCCGCGGTCCTCGAGCCGGTTGACGAGCCGGGTGGTCGCGCTGGGGGAGAGCGCGGCGGCACGCGCGAGCTGCTGCATGCGCATGTGCCAGCCGTCCTGCCGGGAGAGCGCGTCGAGCACGGTGTACTCGACGACCGAGAGGTCGTGCTCCGCCTGGAGGGCGCGCTCGAGCGCGGCGTCGATGAGCCCGTGCAGCGCGGCGAGCGTGCGCCAGCCCTGCGCGCGGATCTCGACGGCGTCGTCGGCGATGCCCATGGGGTCCTCCTCGGTCCGTGCGTGTCGTCACAACTATAGCGCTTGTGCAACTAATCGGCGTGTGCAACTATCGATAGTGCGCGTCTGCAACAAGTGCAGACGCCAGCTGAACGCGTACGCAACGCCATCCCTTCCCGCTCGTCCTCCAGGAGCTCCCCCGTGTCCTCGACCCTCACGACCATGCCCTGCACGCCCCTGCGCGGCGGCACCTCGATCCCGCAGGTCGGCTTCGGCGTCTTCCAGGTGCCTGACGCCGAGACCACGCGCGCGGTGAGCCTCGCGCTCGAGGCGGGGTACCGCAGCGTCGACACCGCGGCGGTCTACGGCAACGAGGCGGGCGTGGGCCGCGCGCTCGCGCAGTCCGGCCTCGCGCGCGACGACGTCTTCGTCACGAGCAAGCTGTGGATCGACTCCCTCGCCCGCGACGCGGTCCGCCCCGCGCTCGAGCGGTCGCTCGAGCTGCTCGACCTCGACCGGCTGGACCTCTACCTGATCCACTGGCCGTCGCCCGCGCGCGGCCGGTACGTCGAGGCGTGGGAGGGCCTGGTCGCGGCCCGCGACGCGGGCCTCGTCCGCGAGATCGGCGTCTCCAACTTCGAGCCCGCACACCTGCGCGCGCTCGTCGCCGCGACCGGGGAGACGCCCGCCGTCAACCAGGTCGAGCTGCACCCCGCGCTCCAGCAGCGCGCGCTGCGCGACGTCCACGCCGAGCTCGGGATCGTCACCGAGGCGTGGAGCCCGCTGGGCCAGGGCACGGTCCTCGACGACCCGACGGTCGTCCGCGTCGCGGCCGCCCACGGCGTCACGCCCGCCCAGGTCGTCCTCCGCTGGCACCTGGAGCAGGGGACGGTCGTCATCCCCAAGTCCGTGACCCCCGCGCGCGTCGCGTCGAACCTCGACGTCCTCGGCTTCGCGCTCACCGCCGACGAGGTCGCCGCGATCGACGCCCTCGACGCCGCCGGTCGCATCGGACCGCACCCCGACACCTTCGAGGGCTGACCCGGCGGCGCGTCCGCACCGGCCGCGCCGCACGTCACCCGAGACCCGCACCTTCCCGGAACCAGGAGATCGTCATGCCAGTCGCCCTCTGGGCCCTCGCCATCGGGGGCTTCGGCATCGGGCTCACCGAGTTCGTCATCATGGGCCTGCTGCCCGAGGTGGCCGCCGACTTCGGCGTCACCGAGTCCGTCGCCGGCTACCTCATCTCGGGCTACGCGCTGTCCGTCGCCGTCGGCGCGATCGGCCTCACCGCGGCCCTGACGCGCGTCGACCGCAAGAAAGCCCTGCTCGGCCTCATGGTCCTGTTCATCGCGGGCAACCTGCTGTCCGCCGTCGCGCCGACGTACGAGGTCATGCTCCTCGGCCGCGTCGTCGCGGCGCTGTGCCACGGCGCGTTCTTCGGGATCGGCGCCGTCGTGGCGGCCGACCTCGTCGCGCCCGAGAAGCGCGCCGGGGCCATCTCGATCATGTTCGCCGGGCTGACCATCGCGAACGTGCTCGGCGTCCCGTTCGGCACGTTCCTCGGCCAGGCCGCCGGGTGGCGTGCGACGTTCTGGGCCATCACCGCCATCGGCGTGGTCGCGCTCGTCGGGATCGCGCTGCTCGTCCCGTCGCGGGTGGGTTCGCCCGACGCCGCCCCCGCGCCCGGCGGGAGCACCTCGCCCGGGACGGACCGCGCGTCGGGCAGTGCCGGGCTGCGCGGCGAGCTCGCCGCGTTCCGCAGCGCCCAGGTGTGGTTCTCGATCGCCATCACGGTGCTCGGGTTCGGCGGGATGTTCGGCGCGTTCACGTACATCGCGTTCACGCTCACCGAGGTGGGCGGGTTCACGTCGGCGTCGGTCCCGTGGCTGCTCGTGCTGTTCGGAGGCGGGCTGTTCGTCGGCAACCTCGTCGGCGGGCGCGCGGCCGACCGCCGCCTCGGCACGACGCTCGTCGTGCTGTTCGCGGCGCTCACCGTGGTGCTGGGCGTCTTCGCGCTCACCGCGACGAGCCAGGTGATGACCGTCGTGAGCCTCGTCCTCATGGGCGCCTTCGGGTTCGCGACCGTCCCCGGGCTCCAGATGCGCGTCATGTCCTACGCGCAGGGCGCGCCCACCCTCGCGTCGGGCGCGAACATCGCCGCGTTCAACGTCGGCAACGCGCTGGGCGCCTGGATCGGCGGCCTGACCATCGCCGCCGGGCTCGGCTTCACGTCCCCCCTGTGGGCGGGTGCGGCGATGACGGCCGTCGGGCTCGTCGTCCTGCTCGTCGCGGTCCGTGCCCGCGGCGGCGAGTGGTCGCGAGCCGTGCGGCCCCCGGGCGACGCGGCGCCCGCGCCCGCACCGGAGGCACCGGCCGCCGTCTGACTCGGCAGGGTGGGGTCAGCGGGGGTGGACGCGGACCTCCGCGGCCTTGACGACGAACCAGACGAGCTCGCCCGGGGTCAGGCGCAGCTCGGCGACGGCGCGGGTCGTCAGGTCCGCGGCGAGGTGCGGGGCGTCGTGCCCGACGACGGTCGTCGCCCCCGCAGCCTGGTCGCCCGGGCCCTCGCCGGTCGCGCGTCCCCACACGCGCAGCAGCGGACCGTGCGGCTCGACGCTCGTCACGACGACCCGGTACGCGTTGCGGGGGCTGCCCTCGGGCGTCGCCCGGTGGACCGCTACCGCGCGCGGCTCGAACACCGCGACGGCCCCGGTCCCGACCGCGAGCGGTTCGTCCGCCGTCCCGCGCACGCGGATCTCCGCACCGTCGACGGCGGCCGTCACCTCGCGTGCGGCGGCCTCCTCGTCCGGCCCCGCCTCGGTCGGGACCAGAGCCGCCTCCGCCCCGCCGGAGCCCGGCCCGCCCGGCTCCGTCCCGAGGCTCCCCACCGTGACGGGCTCCGGCACGGCGACGTGCACGACCGTCCCCGCCAGGAGGTTGACGCCCGCGAGGCGGGCCGCGAACCGGGACCGGGGTCGCGTGAGGACCTGGTCCACCGGACCGTCCTCGACGACGCGACCCGCGTCCAGCACGACGACGCGGTCCGCCAGCAGCAGCACGTCGAGCAGGTCGTGGGTGACGAGGAGCGTGGTGCGGGGCCGTTCGCGCTGGGCGTGGTGCAGCACCGACCGCACGTGCTGCGCGACGCCGACGTCGAGCGAGGCGAGCGGCTCGTCGAGCAGGAGCACGCGCGGGTCGGTGACGAGCGCCCGGGCGATCGCGACGCGCTGCGCCTGCCCGCCGGAGAGGTCGGTCGAGCGCCGGGTCGCGAGGTCGGCGGTGCCGACGTGCCCGAGCGCGGCCCGGGCCTCGCGCCGGGCACGGGCGCGCGGCACGCCCCGCGCCCGGAGGCCGAACGCGACGTTGTCCTCCACCGAGAGGGTCTCGAACAGCAGCGGCCGCTGGCTGAGCCACGCGAGGCGGCGGCGTCGCGGCGCGAGCCGCGTGACGTCGTCGTCCCCGACGGCGACCTGGGCGTCGTGCACGTCGCCGGGCGGGAGGAGGCCCGCCACGACCTGCACGAGCGTCGACTTGCCCGCCCCGTTGGCGCCGAGCACCGCGACGACCTCGCCCGGCGCGAGCGCGAGCTCGACGTCGAGGCCGCGGTCGGGGACGACGGCGCGCACGGTGAGCGCGGCGGGGGCCCCGTCGGCGCGCGGGGTCCGGCCCGCCGGGGGTGCCGACGCCGGGTCGGTGCCGCTCCCGGGCGAGACGTCTTCCCGGACGAGCCGGCCGCCGTCGGGCTGGGTGCCCGACCTGCGGGCCACCCGGCCCCCGCGCCGCGGGCGCGCCGTCCGGGCGTCCGGGCCGCCGAGGACGCGCGGGCCGTGGACGGCCGCCGTGATGAGCACCGCGACGACGACGAGCACGAACGAGAGCGCGACCGCGGCGTCCGGGTCGGCGCTGCGCTGGAGGTAGATCTCGAGCGGCAGGGTCTGCGTGACGCCCTGGAGCGCGCCCGCGAACGTGATGGTCGCGCCGAACTCGCCGAGCGCCCGGGCGAACGCGAGCACCGCGCCCGACAGCAGCCCCGGCAGGACGCGCGGGAGGGTGACGCGGCGCAGCACCGTCGTCGGCCCGGCGCCGAGCGTCGCGGCGACGTCCTCGAGGCGCGTGTCCTGCGTGCGCAGTGCGCCCTCGAGGCTCAGCACGAGGAACGGCAGCGCCACGAACGTCTGGGCCAGCACGACGGCCGTCGTCGTGAACGCGATCTCGATCCCCAGCACCTCGAGGTGCTGGCCGATCAGCCCGCGGCGCCCGAACGTGTGGAGCAGCGCGATGCCCCCGACGACCGGGGGCAGCACGAGCGGCAGCAGCACGAGGGCGCGCGCGACGCGCTGCCCGGGGAACGTCGTGCGCGCGAGGACGAGCGCCATGGGCGTGCCGAGCAGCACGCAGCACAGCGTCGCGACGAGCGCGGTGCGCAGGGACAGGCCGAGCGCGTCGAGCGCGGCCGGCGACGTCACGAGGGCCCAGAAGCCGCCGGTCCCGTCCGGCCCCGGCGCCAGCTCGACGCGAGCGACCATCGCCACCACGGGGACGACGACGAACAGCGCGCCGAGCAGCGCCGGGACGAGGACCCAGCGGGGGAGCCCGCGCATCAGGACCTGCGGGCTGGTGCGGACGTCACGGCGTCGCCGCGTCGGGGACGCCGAAGCCCGCGGCGGCGAGCGCGGCCTGCCCGGCGTCGCCGGTCACGAGGTCGACCCAGGCCTGCGCGAGCGCGACCTGCTCCGGGCCGGACTCCTCGGCGGCGGCGACGAGCGCGATCGGGTAGACGTTGAGCGCGGCGTCGGTCTCGGGCACGTCGACCACGTCGACCTCGTCGCCCGCGAGGGTCGCGTCCGTGACGTACACGAGGCCCGCGTCGGCCTCGCCCGACGTCACCTTGGCGAGGACGTCCGTGACGCTGGCCTCCTCGCTCACGCGGTGGACGGTGACGCCCGCGGCCGCGGCGACCTTGTCGGTCGCGCCCCCGCACGGGACTTCCGGCGCGCACACCACGACCTTGACGTCCTCGCGCGCGAGGTCGGCGAACGTCTCGACGCCGGCCGGGTTGCCGGGCGGGGTGACGATCGTCAGCGTGTTGGTCGCGAACGCGACGGGGTCGGACGCGTCTCCCGCCTCGACGACCCGGGTCATGGTGCGCTCGTCCGCGGAGGCGAAGACGTCGGCCGGCGCACCGGCGAGGATCTGGTCGCCCAGGTCGGACGACCCGGCGAACGACAGCGCCACGGTGACGCCCTCGTGCTCGGCCTCGAAGTCGGCCGCGAGGTCCGTGAACACGTCGCGCAGCGACGCGGCGGCGAGGACCGTGAGCGTGCGCTCCTCGGCCGGCGTGCTCGCGGCGTCCGTGGCCCCGTCCGACGGTGAGGCGTCGTCCCCGGCGTCCGTGCCCGTGCCGCACGCGGCGAGCGCGGCGACGAGGACCGCCGTCCCGAGCCCGGCGAGGGCTCCTCGGGCGCGGCGGCGGGAGGCGGTCGTGCGGGTGGTCGTGCGGGGGCGTGCGGACGCGCTCACGCGGTTCCTCCCGGGGTCTCGACGATGACGGTCGTCGCCTTGACGACCGCGACGGCCAGGCTTCCGGGCTCGAGGCGCAGCTCGCGCACGGCCTCGGTGCTCATGAGCGAGACCACGCGCTGGCCCCCGCAGAGCATCTCGACCTGGGACATGACGGCGTCGCTCACGACGTCCGTGACGATCCCGACGAACCGGTTGCGCGCCGAGCGCGCCACGCCGGACGGGTCGGGCGTCGGGTGCGACTGGGCGACGGCGAAGCGCGCGAGCTCCGCGCCGTCGACGACCTTGCGCCCGGCGTCGTCGGCGCTCGCGGCGAGGTCCCCGGCATCGACCCAGCGTCGGACGGTGTCGTCACTCACTCCGAGCAGGCCTGCGGCCTCGCGAATCCGAAAGTGCGGCATGAAGGTGACGATAAACCCGCACCTGCGGAGTGTCACGTCGTCGGACCGTGACAAACGACGCAGGCGGCGAGCGGGCGCTCGACATGTCTCGCCGCAGCGCTCGCTAGGGTGACGCATGGCCCTCCGACGACGCGCCCGTCCCGCCGCCGTCCCCACGGATCGACGGGGGACGCTCGCCGTCCTCGGGGCCGCCGTCGTCGCCCTCACGCTCGCCGCGTGCACCGCGGGCGCGGCGCCCGACGACCCGACCACGGCCCCGACGTCGGGCACGCCCACCGACGGGCCGACGCCGACGTCCGAGGTCACGACCCGGGAGACCGCGGCGGAGGGGTTCCCCGGGGTCTACGCGGTCCCGGACGGCCTCTCCGCCGACGACCCACGGCCCGCCGTCCTCGCGTTCGGCGGGTCCGAGGGCGGGTCGGAGACCGGGCGGATGGTCGCCGAGGCGATCGCCGGCCTCGGGTACCCCGCGCTCGGCATCGGCTACTTCAAGGGTGTCGACCAGCCGTCGTCGCTCGAGGAGGTGCCGGCCGAGACGTTCCTCGACGCCCTCGCCTGGCTCCGGGAGCAGCCGGGCGTGGACGGCGACGCCGTCGTCGCGTTCGGCGTCTCGCGCGGCGGGGAGATGGCGCTGTGGCTCGCGGCGAACCGGCCGGAGCTCGTGCACGGTGCGATCGCCCCGGTCGGCGCCGACGCCGTGATGTGCGGGTACCCGGACTTCTCGCGCTCTGCCTGGACCTTGGGCGGGGAGCCCCTCCCGTGCTCGTCGGACGTGCACGCGCAGACGCCGGCGAGCCCCGAGGCCCGGATCCCGCTCGAGGTGATCGATGGTCCGGTCGTGCTCGCGTGCGGCACCGAGGACGAGCTGTGGGACTCGTGCGCGTTCCTGCGGCGCGCGGAGAGCAGCCTCGCGGACCGTGACGCCGGGACGACCGTCGCGATCCACGGCGACGGAGCGGGCCACTTCGTCGCGACCCCGCCCTGGCTGGACCAGCCCTGGGGCGACCCGGAGACCGAGACGGAGGACCTCGACGTCCGCCGCCGGCTCTGGGCGGCCGTCGACGAGGCGCTCGCGTCGCTCGACTCCTGACCTCGCGCGCGTCGGCCGACCGGCCAGGGCGACTGCTGCGTCACGGTCCGAGCGTTGCGTCTCCGGACGCATCGTTCGTCCACGGACGCATCGCTCGATGTCGGCGGCGCTGGCTGGTGTGGGACGCTCGGGGCGTGAGCGAGACGACGACCCGGGCGGACGTGCGCGTCGCCGTCGAGGACCCGACGGCCGACGACGTGCTGGCGCTGCTGCAGGAGCACCTGGACGACATGCACGCGACGTCGCCGCCGGAGAGCGTCCACGCGCTGGACGTCGAGCGGCTGCGCGCGCCGGACATCACGTTCGTCACCGCGCGGTCCGCGGACGGCGGCCTCCTCGGGTGCGGCGCGCTCAAGCAGCACGACGCGACGCTGGGTGAGCTCAAGTCCATGCGCACGACGGCGGCCGCGCGGGGCCGGGGCGTCGCCGCCACGGTCCTCGCGCACCTGCTCGACGTCGCGCGCGACCGCGGCCTCGACCGCGTGAGCCTGGAGACGGGCACGGAGGACTACTTCGCCCCTGCGCGCCGGCTCTACGCGCGCCACGGGTTCGTGCCGTGCGCGCCGTTCGCGGACTACACGGACGACCCGAACAGCGCGTACCTGACGATCGCACTCGGCTGACGGAGGCTCTACCTCGCCACGGCGCGGTCGGCACCCCGACAGACAGGACCCCGTGACCGGTACCGGTCACGGGGTCCTGTGCGTCGGGTCAGGGAAGGCGTGGGAGCGCCGAGGTGTCATGCGTCGAGCTTCAGGCGAGCCCCGAGGGCGACGGCGGCGACGACGGCCGCGCCGGCGACGAGGACGACGTCCTTGAGCACGTACTGGCCCAGGAGGGTCATGCCGTGGCCGAAGAGCTCGTCGGCGAACAGGACGATCGGCGACAGGATGCCGGCCATCGCGACGGCGAGGGCGACCAGCCCGGCCCGCAGGAGGCGACCGGTGAGGAGGGTCAGCCCGATGAACGTCTCCAGGACGGCGGTGAAGATCACCGCCGCGGTCCCGCCGACGAGGCCGAACGTGAGGGTCTCGACGGTCCGTGCCGCGATCGACTCCGCCGGGCTCGCGCCGGGGAAGAACTTGAGGACGCCGAACCCGAGGAACACGAGCCCGAGGGCGACGCGCAGCGCGGGGACGGACCAGCGCGTGAGGAAGCGCGCGGTGGCGGCGACGGCCGTGTCGACGCGACCGGTCAGGCGCTCGGTCAGGACGGCGGCGCGGCGCGGGGCAGGGGGCGTGGTCGACGACGCGGACGGGCGGACGGCGCGGGGGCGACCGGCGGTCGTCGGGGCGGTGGTGGACATGCTCGAACCTCTTCCGGGTGACGGTCACGGTCGGGGTGACCGCCCCTGGAAGGAGGGGGTGTCGGGGCGTTCCGTGGTCGCCGCGGCGCTCATTTCACCCGGTGGTCCCCGGTGGTCGCTCGGGGCGCCACGGTGATTTCCGGCCGCTGACCTGGTAGTCCGCGGGCGCGGTGGGGCTGCCCGGGATCATCGCCCGCGCGGGCGCTCCGAGGGGTCCCAGCCGGGTCGCGGGGCTCGCGCGGCGACCGACGCCTCGCGCGACCGGTACACCACGTAGGGGCGGAACAGGTACGGCGCGGGCGCGGAGAACGCGTGCACGAGCCGCGTGAACGGCCACAGGATGAACAGCAGGTTGGCGGCGACGATGTGGAGCTGGAACGCCGCGGGCACGCCCTCCATGAGCGCGGGCTGCGGCTGGAGGTACCACAGCGAGCGGAACCAGGGCGAGATCGTCTCCCGGTAGTCGTACCCGTGGCCGCCGGCGAGAAGCTGTGTCTGCACGGTCGCCCACGACCCGAGCAGGATCGACGCCGCGAGGAACACGTACATGGTCTTGTCCATGCGCGTCGTCGCGCGGAAGACGGGACCCGTGGTGCGGCGTCGGTAGATGAGGATGAGCAGCCCGGCGACGAGCGCGACCGCCGCGATCGACCCCATGTACGTCGCGACGAAGTGGTAGGCGACCTCCTTGATGCCCACCGCCTCCGTCCACGACTTGGGGATGACGAGCCCCATGAGGTGCCCGAGGATCACGAACAGCAGACCGAAGTGGAACAGCGGGGAGCCGAGCCGCAGCAGCCGCTTCTCGTAGAGCTCGCTCGACCGCGTGGTCCAGCCGAACTTGTCGTACCGGTACCGCCAGATCGACCCCACGACGAACACCGCGAACGTCACGTACGGGAACACGACCCACAGCAGGATCTCGCCCGTGCTCACCCCGCTCATCGCACCGCTCCTCCGGTTCGGTCGGCCCCGGCGCCGTACGGCTCCAGCGCGAACGGCTCCATCCCCACGAGCTCGGCGGGCGGCCCCGCGGTCACGAGCTCGACGTACCGCTGCTGCGTGCGCTCGTCGAGCGGCGGCAGGGTGAGGCACACCGCCTCGACCAGGCCGGTCCACGGGCTCGCCATGCTCTCGAGCGCGGTCCGGAGCACCTCGATCCCGTCGCGGTGCGAGGCCAGCAGCCCGGCCGCGATCGTCGCGTCGTCGCCCTCCGTCCGGGCCGAGAACTCGAGCACGGTCGGCAGGTAGTCCGGCAGCTCCGAGCCCGTGACCTCCCAGCCCGCGGCCCGGTACGCCTCGACGAACGCGACGAGCGCCGTCCCGCGCCGCCGGGTGTCGCCCGCGGCGTAGTACGACAGGTACATCGAGCACTTGCGCTTGAGGTCGAACGTCGCGACGTAGCGGGCCTGGAGCTCGCGCAGGCCCGTCACGTCCGCGGACGCCGTCAGCAGGTCGCAGAACGCGTCGAGGCGCTCGCGGACGGGCGCCGGCAGCCCCGGCGTCGACGCCCGGACGGCGACGGCCGCGTCGAGCACGTCCGCGTCGGGGTAGGCGAGCAGCACGGACGCGGCCATGTGGGCCGTGCGGCGCTGGGTGCCCGACGCCGCGACGGGCGACAGGTGGTCGGGCTGCGGCCCGCGGGGTCGCGCCCCGGGACGCAGTGCCGGGGTCGTGAGCAGCGACCGCGTCCTCATCGGGTGCCCCCGTCGGGCTCGACGCCGGGTCCGTTCCCGGGCGCCGGTCCGCCTGCCGACCCACCGGGCGCCGACGGGCCGGGGATCGTGTCGTGGCGTGCGTCCTGGCGACCTCCGGGCAGCGAGCCGGGGCCCCCAGGGGTGACGCCGCCCGGTGCGCCTGACACGTCGCCCGGCTCGGGCCCCTCGCCCGGCGGGAAGAGTCCGGGCGGACGCCCGTTGCCGTCCCAGTTGAGGAGGTTGACGCGCCCGGGCGTCGAGGGCCCGTAGGGCGAGTCCGCGGTCTGCCGCGCCTGGAGCACGTGGAAGTTCTCGACCGCGACCGGGACGGGGCTCCCCGACGTCTCCCCGAACGGCCCGGCGCCGGTGAGGCCCATGCCGCCCATGCCGGGGCCGCCGTCGTAGTCGAGGGAGCAGGACAATTCGTCGAGCTCGCGGGCGATCTCGGTGTGGGCGGTGGGGATGACGTACCGGTCTTCGTACTTGGCGATGGCCAGGAGGCGGTACATCTCTTGGATCTGGGTGCCGGTCATGCCGACCGCGGCGGCGGTGCGTTCGTCGGGGTCTCGGCCGAGGTTGATGTCGCGCATGTAGGAGCGCATGGCGGCCAGGCGGCGCAGGACGCGTTCGACGGGGGCGGTGTCCCCGGCGGTGAACAGCCCGGCGAGGTATTCGAGGGGGATGCGCAGCTGGGAGATGGCGGCGAACAGGGTGCGTCCGTCTTCGCCGTCGTTGCCCGAGGCCGCGACGACGTCGACGACGGGGGACAGGGGTGGGATGTACCAGACCATGGGCAGGGTGCGGTACTCGGGGTGCAGGGGCAGGGCGACCTCGTAGCGGGTGATGAGGTCCCAGATGGGGGAGCGTTGGGCGGCGGTGATCCAGTCCTCGGGGATGCCCTCGGCGCGTGCGGCGGCGATCACTTGGGGGTCGTGGGGGTCGAGGAAGACGGCGCGTTGGGA